>JACQRQ010000059.1 GCA_016206405.1 Elusimicrobiota bacterium
CCTTTGGGGGGATTGAGGTCGGCCAAGCACACGGTTCGCGCTGGATGCGGATCACAGTCCTTCATCCTGAAACGTCTCGAATTCGTGGAGGACGGCCAATGATTCCTGCCTGACCTGCTCCGACTCGCGGCGCAGTTCTTTAGCCAGGAGGCGCCTTTCGTAGAGATGGTTGAAGAAGCGCAGGGCCCTATTGATGTAGGCGTTGCGGCTGACTCCGACCGTTTGCGCCGAATGGTCCACCTTACGCAACTCCCTTTCGTTGATCTTAAGCGAAATAGACCTGGTCATGGTATCACCTTAGGTAACACCTAAAACATATCACGCCGCGGCTTTGCCGTCAAGCGCTGGAGGGAGCCGGCATTTCCCCCGGCGTTTTAGCCGATAAAAAAGGCCCGCGCCTTGCGGCGCGGGCCTTCGATTCTTAGATGTTAGGGTTTAGGCCAAGCTTCTGACGTTGGCCGCGCGAGGGCCCTTTTCAGACTGCTCTATTTCAAACTCCACCTGCTGGTTCTCCTGCAAAGACTTGAACCCTTCCGCCTTGATGGCGGAGTGATGGACGAAAACATCCTTCGAGCCGTCCTCGGGCGAGATGAACCCGAAACCCTTCTGATCATTGAACCATTTTACGGTGCCTTTCATTTTGTTCTTTCCTTTGACTGTGTGTAAGTATTTGATTTAGCTGCGACTGACAAACTAGAGGAAGATGAATCTTCGAAAAGCCGGTAAATCGCTGGCATAAACTTACATCGCCATATTATACCATTTTTTGGGCAGTTTTTACGCGGAAAAAGGAGCGGCCGGATCGGGGATTGAATAGCGGACTTCGATGCCGCACTGCAGCGAGTAGCCGCAAGGCGCCGGGCTGCCGAAACTTTCCGCTTTGCAGGGCATATTAACCTCGGCCGAGGGCTCGTGGGCCGCGATGCGTGTTTGAACCATCTCCGTCAGGTCGAAATTCCCGACGCCGCAGGAGCCGGGGCAAGCGCAGGAGAAATCGACCTCGTCCGCAGGGCCGTAATCCCGCGTCTGCTCGCTGACGACCTCCTGCCGCTGGCTGAGAAAGCGCAGTTTGAGGGTCAAACGCGAAACGCCGGGATAAATTTCTCCCAATGGACTGCCGCCTTGGGCTTCGCGTCCCCGGCGAAGGACTTTTTGCTCGTTCTTGTTGACGGCGGCATGACGGCGCCTCTTATATCTCATGGGATGTTGCGCCCCGCCGGAAAGGATCGGCGGTCGTTTCATTGTAGCAAATCAACGGCCGGACCGATACGACCTTCTCCAGGCGTCGGCGCCGCAGGCGGCGCTTCAGCCGCCGGCAGCGCCCTGAGGGCTCTCGCTGGACGGGCCGCTCTCCAGGCGGGAGCGCTCCTGCTCATTGAGCCGCAACGCCTCCTGCAGTTTTTCCATCTCGCGGCCGATCGCCTGGACGCGGCCGTAGTCTCCGTAGATCTCGGGGTTGGAAAGAGCGCTTGAGAGATTTTCTAATTGCGCCGTGTCGGCGGCGATTTGCCGCCCCAATTGCTCCAGCCGGCGGAGCCGTTCCCGTTGGGCCGCGCGCTGCCGGCGGCGCTCCTTTTGATTTTCAGAGCTGGGCTCGCCGTTGAACGCGGCCGCGCGCGGCGGCGGAGGCATGTCCCGCTCCGATTGCGTTTGCTTGTGCCGCCGCTCAAAATAATCGTAATTTCCCGGATAAAGGATGACCCTGCCTCCGTCCACATGGACGATGTGGTTGGCCAGAGCGTTGATGAAGTAGACATCGTGGCTGATGCAGCAAAGGGTCCCCTCGAAATCCCGGAGCGCGCCGACCAGCGCCTCCACGCTTTCCATATCGAGGTGGGTCGTGGGCTCGTCGAGCAAAAGCACGTTGGGCGGGTCTAAAAGCAGCTTGACCATCGCCAAGCGGCTTTTTTCCCCGCCGCTGAGCACCGAAACCGGCTTGAACACCGAATCTCCCGGAAACAGAAACGTTCCCAACACGGTGCGAACCAATTGCTCGGGGTTGCCGCGATTGGAGGCCAGAGCTTCTTGAAATACCGTCTTGCCCGGGTCGAGCTGGCCCGTGCGGTGCTGCGAGTAATAGCCCACCTGAACGTTGAGGCCCAAAATGCGCTCGCCCGCGTCCAAAGGGATCACCCCTGCCAACAACTTGAGCAGCGTGGATTTGCCGGCGCCGTTGTGACCCACGAAGGCCATCTTCCAACCGCGCTCTATTTCGAAGTCAAGCCCCTGGTAGACCTTTATATCCCCGTAGGATTTATGCGCCTGCTTGAGCCGGATGGCCATGAGTCCGGTGCGTTGAGGCTGCGGAAAGCGGATCTTGACTTTCTTTGATTCCGGAGGCAATTCGACGCGTTCTAGCCGCTCCAAGCGCTTGATCATGCTTTGGGCGCGGCCCGCGGTGGAGGCGCGAGCGCGGTTTCGCGCGATGAATTCCTCCATCTTGGCGATCTCCTCCTGCTGCCGCTGGTAAGCCGATTCCAAACGCTCTTGTTCGGCCCTGGACTCGGCCGAATAAAACTCATAGTCGCCGTAATAAATTTTGAGCTTGTGGTTTTGCACGCTCACGATCGCCCCGCAGACGGCGTTCATAAAGGCCCGGTCATGAGAAATCAGAAATACCGCGCCCCTATATTCTTGAAGATATTTTTGAAACCACAAAAGCGCCTCCAAGTCCAGGTGGTTGGTGGGCTCGTCCAACAGCAATAAGTCGGGCTCATCGATGAGAAGGCGCGCCAGGGCGACGCGCATCCCCCAGCCGCCGCTCAAAGCGGAGGCCTTCCGGCCGAAGTCTTTAAGCTCAAATCCAAGCCCCATCAAAACGGCTTTCGCCTTGGCGGCGAGCCTGTCGTCCGGATCCGCGTGGCCGGAGAGCGCCTCCTCGAGAACCGAGCGGTCCGAAACGGGGGCGTTTTCCTGCGGCAAATAGCCGGCTCTCACGCCGCGTTTTATCGAAATCTCCCCGCTGTCCGGCTCCTCCTCCCTGAGAAGCATTTTCATGAGCGTGGACTTGCCGGAGCCGTTGGGGCCGACCAGGGCGAAGCGGTCGTCCGCGTTGATTTGCAGCGAGGCGCCGTTCAAGAGCTCCTGGGCTCCAAACGACTTGTGAATATTTTTCAGAGTTATCATGGGTCATAGAAGTATATCCCGGCCCGCTTAAATAATCAAGCCGCTTGCCAAAGGCGGCGTCAAATCTTATCATGCTTATGAAACGCCCATGAAAATCCCTCCCGAAATCTGGTCCCCCTTTCGCGTGTGCCCCTCCGGGCTCCGGGCTCCCGCGCCAAGACCCATTGACACGCCCGAGGGCGTCGCGGACCGCTTAAGATCGGTCGCCTTCGCCGAGCTTCAAGCTCGGGAGGCCTTCCTTTGGGCCGCCGGGCGCTTCGCGGAGGCTCCTGAAAAGCTCCGCAAAGCTTGGCGGGCCTTGGCTAAAGCCGAAGACAGGCATTGCCGGTGGCTCTTGGACAGGCTCAGGGAACTCGGGTCCCCGGTCGAAGAACGCCCGGTGTCCATCCATTTATGGCAGTCGCTGGTCCAGTGCGAGACCCCCAAGCGCTTTGCCTTCTACATGGCGGGCTCGGAGGAGAGGGGCCGTCAGGCGGGCGAGTTGTTTAGGCAAAAAATGGCGGCGGCGGACAGGCTCACGTCCGAAATATTCGGCCGCATCGCGCGGGAAGAAGTGGAACACATCAAGCTCGCTGCAAAATTTTTCTAGATTCGCGCATGATGAAACAGAGCCGTCAAGACGCCGGACTCAAACGCCTGCCGATGAAATGGCCGCATTCTCCGGGCATCTGGGGCTTGATGGCTGGAATTTGGCTCGGGGGCGCCGCGTTGTGCGCGGCCGGTGAGCCCGCCCATATAGGCGCTTTCAAGGACTATAAAGGAAGCATCCACGTCCATAGCGCCCTTTCCCATGACAGCCCGGCCTCCATTTCCGAGCTCATTTCCGCGGCCAACCAGGCCGGTCTGGATTATGTCATGCTCACGGACCATATTCCGGTCCAGTCTTCTGGAAGAATTTTGGACGGCTTCGAAGGAAAAACCCTATTCATCGCCGGCTGCGAGCTGCTTAAGGGCGGCAAGTCGCCGCAGCTTTCCGACTCGCTTCTTCTGGTCGGCGTCCGCCCGGACGAGCTGCCCTCTCCCGCGCCAAGCCTCGCGCAAGCCGCGGATTTGGCGCACCGCAGCGGCGGTCTTGCTATCGCGGCTCACCCTTTGGGGTTTCAGAACTGGGAAGCGGAGATCGACGGCATGGAAATCTATGACTTGGCCGACGACCTTCTGCCCTCGGGCCTGGATTGGACCTGGAAAGGACCGGATTATGCGTGGCGGGCCTTGAAGCTCCGCTTCCTTAACGCATCCAGCGAGGACGTCCTGCCGGCGTTGATCCGCCGGCCCACCGCTCACCTACAGCTTTGGGATCGTCAACTGCGAAAGAGGCGTATTTTCGGCATCGGCGCGCCCGACGCCCATCAAAACATGCAAATCCTGGGCCGCCAAGTGGATCCTTACACTGTGACGCTTCTGCTTCCGGCCGTGCACATCTTGGCGCAAGAACTCAGCAGGGAAGCGCTCATCGAGGCCCTGTCCCAGGGCCGGGCATATACCGGCTTCGACCTATTGGCGGACTCCACGGGATTTGAGTTCACCGCTTTTAGCGCGTCGCACGCGCGCCCAATCCCGCAAGGAAGCGAGATCGCCATGAGCCCCGGCCTGAGATTAAGCGTTTGGGTTCCGGCCCCTCAGGGAGACCGGTTCCGGGTTTACTTGCTCCGCGACGGGGTCGTCCTCCAGACCTCCGGCAAAGCGCTCCTGGCGCATCCGCTTGAGCATCCGGGAATCTATCGGGTCGAAGTGATGCTGCAGCGCGGCGCCGATTGGAAGCCGTGGATTTACTCCAACCCCATTTACGTCCGCTCAAAAGTTCCCTAGCCCAAATTCACCAGTTGAGGTACCGCGCCGCGCCGGAGTAGTCTCCGGACTCGGCGAAATCATGCCTCAATTTTTCATACAAAAACGAGCGCTTGAATTGGTCGGAATGCACAAATTCATGCGTGAAAACGTTTTCCATCCTCCTGGAGACTTCGCCCACGGCCGCCGGTGAAGCGAGCGTCTTTCGAGAAACGAACACCGTATGCCAACTCTGCGTCCGGCCCCGCAGGCCGCCGTAGAGCCGCTTAACGCCAGCCATCCACGGTCCGCCGGCAAAAATCAAACGGTCGTTTGCATACATAAAATCGGCGGATTCCCGGGGACAGAAAGCGTTCCATAAAGGTCCCGCCGCCAAGCCGGCCATGCCGACGGAGGTCCAGAAAACGTCCCGCGCCAATCCTATGGCGGTTCGAAGCGGCTCCAGCCAAGCCCCGCGGTCCCCGCGCTTGATCGCCCTCGCCATGCGCGCCGGCGTCAAGACGCAGGCCTGGACGAGCTCGGAAGCGAGCGCCAAAGGAGCCATGACGATCCCAAAGAGACTGCCCAAAAGGCTTCTGAAATATCCGGGCCTTTCCACGATGCCGGCCGGTCCGATGCCCGAAGGGAGGTTCCCGCTGTCCGGCTGCGGAATCCGTTTGGGCCCCCAGGGGTTCGCAAGCCGGAGCTTGGACTTCGCCTTGGCCGCCTGCGGCCCAAAATCACCATAAACGATAAGGCCGCCGGAATTCCCGGCTTGCCCGGTTCTTCCGCCGTCAAAGGGGGCTGAGGCCAAAACGCATTCTTTCTCAGGCGACGAAGCCGCTGAAGCGGCCCAAACAACCGGAAAAATTTCCCCCGGCGCCGGCCCAAGGGCCAGCACGGACATTAGAAGGCAAACGACTTTTCTGCGGATATAGGGCACTGAAATACCCCCCCCATAATAGGCTTGCGCCCTCGGTGTTGGACCGCCAGGGCTATTAGGCCCGGCCGGAGGCCTCAAAGGGCCTAACCGCGACTGGGACCAAAGTCCCGGAATTCCGGGTGAGTAAATTCAGGTTAAAGAAGACGGTTGGTGCCGTAGGGATTGGCGTCGGGCTTGGCTTTTTCGGTGGAGGAGGACTTTTTCAAGAGCGCGGCCACGCGCGCGGTCAAATCTTGAGAACTGCACGGCTTGGCCAAATAATCATCGGCATTCACTTTTGCCAGCTTGGCCTGATCCAAGGATGTGGCCGTGAGCACGATCACCGGAATCTGAGACAACTTGGGGTCGCGCTTGATTTCAACGCACACCTCCCAACCGCTCAAGAAAGGCAGCATGAGGTCCAGGATGATCAAGTCCGGTTTTTTCTCGCGGACGCTCGCCAAGGCTTTCTTGCCGTCTTCGGCCAAAACGACGTTGTAGCCGGCTCGTTCCAAGACGGACTTCAGCAAGTCGCGGATATCCTCTTCATCTTCCGCCACCAGGATGGTTTTTTGCCCGTCCATATCCAAAGTATAGCCCTTCGCTGTTGCATTATCAAGCGCCCGCATCGAATCATTTAAAATGTTACCGAACGTGGACCGGTCAAATCACTTAAAATGTTACCGAAATAACCCATTTAAATCGGGTTACGGAGGACATTTTAATGAGCCCGGCAGCCAAATGGGAATACATGAAAACCATCTACGAACGGTATCGGCAGGCAAGGAAGAAAGACAAGAAGCCTATCCTCGATGAATTCTGCAAGGTCTACAAATGCCACCGCAAACACGCGATCCGGCTGTTAAACGGCGCCCCTCCCGGCGAACAACGCCCCAAGCGACAGGGGGGCGGCAACATCATCTATGGGGAGCGAGTGGTCTCTATTTTGGAAGCTTTCTGGAAAGCCTTGGGATGTCTGTGGTCCCATCGCATGAAGGCGGCGCTGCCGTTATGGCTTCCCTGGATCCGGAAGCATTTTCCCATGACGCCCCAAGAGGAGCGGCAGTTGTTGTCGATGAGCGCCTCGACCATGGATCGGCGGCTGAAGGCCAAAAAGCAGGAGGCGCGCAAACGTCTCTACGGAACCACCAAGCCGGGAAAATGGTTGCGCCATCAAATTCCCATCCAAATCGAGCACTGGGGCGTGCGCAAGCCGGGATACACGGAAATGGACCTAGTGTCCCATTCCGGTCCTTGCAGCTCAGGCCTATTCGCCCACACCGTCAACCTGACCGATATTCTCACGTGCTGGGTTTGCCGGCGAGCCATCCTGGGCAAGGCCGAGATGAATGTGACTGAGGCGATGGAGGATATGCAAAAACATATTCCTTTCCGGCTATGGGGGGTTCACGTCGATAACGGCAGCGAATTTATCAATGCGCACATGCTCCGCTATTGCAGAGGCGGCCACGTCAAGCTGACCAGAAGCCGGCCACGCAAAAAAGACGACAATGCCCATATTGAACAGAAAAACGGCACCCACGTGCGCCAACTCTTGGGCTACGTCCGCTACGATACGCCATCAGCCGTGGACGCGATCAATGCGCTTTACCGGGACCTGCTGGATCCCTTTCAGAACTTGTTCCAGCCTTCCGTTAAACTGGTTAAAACGGTGCGCCGGGGCTCCAAGCTCCATCGTATTTTTGATGATCCACAAACCCCTTTGGATCGATTACTTCAATCCAAGCAGGGCAGTCGCGTAAAGGTGGCGAGGATCAAAGAGCTTAGGGAGCGAATCGATCCTTTTGAGCTCTCCAAGGCCATTGATGCCGCCTTAGATCGCGTTTACGCCATGGCCTCGGAATTCCGCAAGATCAGCGTCCCCAAGACAATCCATCGGGCATTTTTGGAGACACCCTCTGAGATAGGAAGTTGGTATTGGTCGGGTCCCCGGGTCGATTCGGCCATCGCGAAATATACACGGGCCCATTATCGTGACGGTCTATTCCAGACCAAATCATGAAAACAACCACATCCGTTTTCTTGCGTTGCACGCGGTCCAGTGCCGGCGACAACCACTGCAAATGACATCAAAAAACACAGGAGGAAAACGGCTGTCAACTGTGATCTATTTCGGTAACATTTTCAAATGAGTTGACACGGCGCCTGTCGGGCCCTGCGCGGCGCTGACCAGAGGCAGCGCCTGCTCGGGTCTGATGACCGCCCCGGCTCCGCTGCGCTCCGAAGGAACCGGCGCGGCCCTCCTCATGGGAGAACCAATCCAGTGGCTCGGTTCTCCCTCTGACGGCGCCATGCCGAGGCAGGCGCCTGTCACCCTCTCCGTCAAGGAGCTTCTGTTAAACTCACGCCCTGCGCGGCGCTGACCAGAGGCAGCGCCTGCTCGGGTCTGATGACCGCGCGCGGAGCATAACTTGACAAGGCGGAGGGCTTCCGGTAAACTCTCTTTCGATGCTCGCCATCTCGGTTTCCCAAGCGCTGTCGGACAAGATCGCCAACGGGGAGACGGTCGTTCTCAAGGGATGGGTGCGTTCCCGCCGGGATTCCAAGGCCGGGTTTTCCTTCATCCATTTAAACGACGGCTCCTGCTTCGACTCGATTCAAATCGTCGCTCCCCAAAGCCTGGAGAACTACGCCGGCGAGGTGCTGCGCCTGACGGCCGGCTGCTCCATCGCCGCGACGGGCAATCTCAAGGAGTCTCCGGCCAAAGGCCAAGCCGTGGAGCTGCAGGCGAACTCCGTGGAGGTCCTAGGCTGGGTGGACGATCCAGAAACCTATCCCATCACCCCCAAACGCCACAGCTTCGAGTATTTGCGCGAGGTGGCCCATTTAAGACCGCGAACGAACACCTTCGGCGCGGTGGCCAGGGTGCGCAACTGTCTGAGCCAGGCGATCCACCGTTTTTTCCATGAACGCGGTTTCCTCTGGGTCCATACGCCGATCATCACGGCCTCGGACTGCGAGGGAGCCGGAGCCTTGTTCCGCGTCTCCGCTCTGGATTGGGCCAATCTGCCGCGCACTCTTGATGGGAAAGTAGATGAATCCAAGGATTTCTTCGGCCGATCCGCCTTCCTGACGGTGTCGGGGCAGCTCAACGTTGAAGCCTACTGCCTGGCCCTGAGCAAAGTTTATACCTTCGGCCCCACTTTCCGGGCCGAAAACTCCAACACGCCACGGCACTTGGCGGAGTTCTGGATGATAGAGCCCGAGATCGCCTTCGCCGACCTCAAAGCCGACGCCGATCTCGCCGAGGATTTTCTCAAGCAAATCTTCAAGGCTCTGTTGGAGGAGCGCCAGGACGATATGCGCTTCTTCGCCGAGCGCATTGATAAGAATTGCATCCAGAGGCTGGAGAAGTTCATCAGCTCCAGCTTCGAGCGCATCAGCTACGGCGAGGCCGTCGCCGCGCTCGAAAAGTCGGGCAAGAATTTTCAGTTCCCCGTGCGCTGGGGGGTGGACTTGCAGACCGAGCACGAGCGCTATCTTACCGAGGAGCACGTAGGCCGGCCGGTGATCGTCTTGAACTATCCCAAGGAAATCAAAGCCTTTTATATGCGCTTAAACGACGACAGCCGCACGGTGGCGGCCATGGACGTGCTGGCCCCCGGCATCGGCGAGATCATCGGCGGCGCCCAGAGAGAAGACCGCCTCGACATGCTGGACAAACGTTTGGATGAAATGAAGCTGAACAAAGAGGCTTACGGCTGGTACCGGGATTTAAGGCGCTACGGCAGCGTTCCCCACGCGGGCTTCGGGCTCGGCTTTGAGCGCTGCATCCAGTACGCCACCGGAATGGCCAACATCCGCGACGTCATCCCCTTCCCGAGAACCCCCGGCAACGCCTCGTTTTGAATTGATCCCGCCTCTTGGACGACGAGACGGCGGCGGCTCATTTCGGCAGGAAAATGGTTCCAGGCTTGCGTTTGAGCGTCTTGTACTTTGACGGCTTTAGGCGTTTTGCCCTGCCTCCTCCCGGCGTTTCCTCATAAATCCTGCCGGCATCGTTCCATTTGAGCCGCGCCTGGATCTCCTCCCCTGGAAGAAAGGGATCCGGCACATTGCCCACCAACGGCTCGCTCCACTCCGACCAACCGACGAGGACGGTTTCACCGGCCTTCACAGAGCCCTTGACGAGCTTGACCACTTGAAGCCACGCCTGGAATCGATATTCCTTGATTTCTTTCGCAGGGACGGCCTCCACGCAGGTCGCGGCGAGCACGCGGACCGTTCCGATGATGTCCGAATCCTTCTCGATTTCTTCCGGAGCCCTTTCCCAAGCGGCCCATCCGGCGGCGGGGGCGAGCGCGAGGATAGCGAATAAAGAGAATGCCTTGATTATATCTTTCATTGGTTTCCTCCTAAGGTGCGCTGGGCCCTAGACGCGTCAACCACAGCTCTTGCGCCAAATCCATCGCTCGATAGGGTAGGTTAAGGCGCCCCGGCGTGTCAAGGATATCTTTTTCCGGGGAGTCGGGCAGGGTCGCTTATTTATTGACGGAAAATTTACATCTGTTATACTATTGGAATCCTCGGCGATGGATACGGCGCGGTCCTTGGGACGGCGCGGAGAGTTCCATGCTCTATGCGCCGGCGGCGAATGAAGCCGGGCAGCCCCGGTGGCTGAGGGCCATTATTGGAGAAATTTTATATGAAAATAAACTTATGGGCCGGTTTTCTCATCGCTGTTTTTGTGGCGGTCTTATTCGGGGCGTGGTATCTGCTTCAAACGAGGCATACGAAGCCTAATGCGCCGGAACCGGATAAGAAGGCCATTGAGGCGGCGGTTCAATCCCTGCTGCGCGCGAGCAAGACGTTTTCCCCACCCAGCGAATCGGCCGCCGCTATGACGGGCGAATTTCCCAGCGGCCCCTATCAGCAGGTCAACAACCTAGTCCACCACCTGGCGGCCCTGCCGTCCAAAAAGCGCGCGGCGGAGTGCCTGGTGGTTTTTCGGGAGGCCGAGCGTCTTCTTGAGGATGGCGGCCGGGAGGCCGGGGAAGTCGTCGCCCACGGATTGCTCGAAAGCGTCCAGAACATCACCTCGCACGCCGATGCCGGCGCGAAGCGGGTCGATTTTGAGCGCTTCCTCGGGGTGAAGTCGAGAGGCGAATGGGACCGGCTGGATGAACTATGGAATCAAGCGCTGTCGGC
>JACQRQ010000044.1 GCA_016206405.1 Elusimicrobiota bacterium
CGTTTTGAGCCGCCATTTTTCACCATTTTGGTGAAAGCCTCTCCGTCGCCAATCAGGTCTTACCTGATTTTCTGGGAGGTTTCTCATGCCGGGCCATACAGGCCGAAGCAAAAGTAAAGGGAGTTTTTAAGCCAGGGCTTTATCCCCTCTAAGTTCAGATAAAGGATAAGGTTGAGCGCCGTCCAGGCGAGCAGGGCGGCGGCTCTTTTTTTGCCATGGCTTTTGGGCGGGTGGAACCACCGCTGCAGGGCAGGCGCGGCCATCAAGACGAACAGGGGCGAAAGCACGACCCGGTAGGGATTGCCGATGAGCATGGCGGCATAGATGGAGGATAACGCCAGGATGGGCAGCCACAAGGCATGGCGGGTGTCGGGGCGGGAGGTAAAACCTATTCCCGCCGCCATGAAAGGCAGCATCCAGCCGAACGTGAGATTGTAGCTTCCATCCGGAAAGAAAGGAAACAAGACGAGCAGAATTCCCCAACTTGCCAAGGACAGCCAATCCCATGCCCCGAGGGCGCCATAAAATCGGATCAACTTGGGATAGAGAATCGGCGCCATGCCGGTTTCCGTCGTCCCCGGGGGAAGGAGATATAGGGCAATGGGATGGGGTTGGCGGCTCCAGCGGTTGGCGAAATTTTGCACGACGATATAATAGTTGAGCGGTCCGTTGGTGGAGCCCCACACCCATTGCCCCAGTGCCAGGTAATTGCGGAGGGTCCAGGGCAGGCACGCCAGCGCAAAAAAACCGAAGGCCAGAATCGTCGCCGTCCGCGGCTTTTCCGAATAGCGCCATTGCCACCACAGGCTGACCGGCAAAAGCAGGATGAATTCCGAGCGCGTGAGGGCCAAAAGCCCGGCCAGAAGGCCGCCGGCCGCGGCTTTCCAAAAAAACGATCTCGGTGTCCAGCACAGGTGCAGCCATACGCTGAGCGCCAGAAGGAAAGCGCCGATCGTAAAAGGAGTCATGATGTTCACCGAAAAAATCGACTCCATATAAACGCCGTAGAGACCGGCCGCGATGAGGCCCGCGGAGGGGCCCCAGAAATGGGAGGCGATGCCCAAAACCAGCAGGGTGGTGGCGCCGTCCATGAGGGCGTGGACGATGTACACGCCCAGGCGATGAACGCCGGTGAGAGCGTAGCATCCGGCCACCAGAAGGGTGAAAACGGGCGGGCGGAAGGCGCGGTACTGTTCCGGGAAATTGACGCTGGAGCCCGGCTCGCGGGGAAAAAGCATTCCTTTTCCTTCCAGCAAGTTGACGGCGGCGGCCTCGTAATCGGCGAATTCATGGCCGTAGCTGCGGGGGGAGAGCGCGACGAAGGCGAGGCGGATGGTCAGGCTGGCCGAAAACAGGATGAGCGCGCTTTTTCTCAATGACACGGTCGGTTCCTGGCGTGCGTTGGACCTTCTAAAGGTGGCTGTAGCTTTGGATGGCGCAGCCGTCTCCCAAAACCGTCCCAGATCCTATGGTCGCATGCTCGCCGATGCGCACGCGGCGCCCGACGATGCAGTTTTCCAGGCGGGCTCCCTGTCCGATGAAGCTTTTCTCCAGGATCACGCAATGGTCCAAAACGGCGCCGCGGCCTATGCGGCAGTCCGCTCCGACGCAGACGGGTCCATGGAACTGAACCTGTTCTCCGACGCGGCAGCGGCTGCCGAGAAGTCGGCCGGCCGGCGGGCGTTTGGAGAAAAGGCCTTTTTCGAGAACATCCATGTTGGCCTGAAGGTATTTTTCGTTGGTGCCGACGTCCAGCCAGTAGCCCGAATAAGTGTGCGCAAACAGGCGGCGGTCCGTTTCCAGAAGATGCGGAAAAAGCCTGCGCTCCAGGGAATAAGGGACTCCGGGCGGAATATCGGCCAATAGGGAAGGTTCGAATACGTAAAAGCCCGCGCTGATGGTTTGGGCGGTGATTTCGTCCCAGGCGGGTTTTTCCAGAAAGCGGCGAACCCGCTGGGAGGAGTCGGTTTCCACCAGGCCATAGAGCGTCGGGTCTTTGACGCGCGCCAAAGCCAGGGTGGCTTCCGCCCGATTTTTGCGGTGTCTCCGTATGATTTCTTTTAAATCAAAGTCGCTCAAAATGTCGCCGTTTAAAACCAGGAACGTGTCGTCGAGAAAGGAGGCGGCGTTTTTGACCGCTCCCCCGGTCCCCAGGGGACGCTTTTCCTGAATATAATGCAGGCGGATTCCTGGAAGGCGGAGTTTGTCCAGGGTGTTTTTCAGCAGGCGGGGCTTGTAGCAAGTGGCCAGGATGATTTCGCGAATGCCCACTTTTTTGAGCATTTCGATTTGATACAGCAACAGGGGGCGGTTGGCGATGGGAAGGATGGGTTTGGGAGTGTGAAGGGTCAGCGGTCTTAGGCGCGTGCCGAACCCGCCCGTCAGTATCAGCGCTTTCATATAGCCGATTCTAGCATGCCGCCAGCTTTCGGTACAAATGCAGAGTTTTCTGGGCCGTTTGACTCCACGAAAACATTTGCGCTCTTATCGGGCCTTTCTGCGCGAAGAGGCGGCGCGCATCCGTGTTTTGCGTCAGCGTCCAGATGTGTTGAGACAACTCCTGGGCGTTGAGGGGGTCCTTGAGCAGAACGGCCGCGTCGCCTACGATCTCCGGTATGCAGGCGGCGTTGGAGGTGATCGCCGGCGTCCCGCAAGCCATGGCTTCTATGGGGACAAAGCCGAAACTTTCGTACAGGCTGGGATAGACGACCACCGAGGCCAAGTTGTAGATCGCAGCCAAATCCTCGTGCGAAGCGAGGTGGCCGGTGGCGACGATTTTGTCGCGGATGCTCCATTGCCGCATGAGGGGCTCCAGGTGTTGATTGAAATATTCGTTTTTGCGGCCCGCCATCACCACGGAATATTCCGCCAGCTTGTTCTGGTTCCATAATATTCTCATAGCTTCCAGAAGCGTTTCAAAGTTCCGGTGAATGCCCGCGGGGCCTGCCGTCGCGATGAACTTCTCAGGCAGTTTCAGCCGGCGGCGCGCCGATTCCAAACGCGTCCGGTCGTCGATGGGATGAAACACCTCATGCAGAATGCCGGGATGGATCACCTCCACCTTTTCATCCTGGATGCCATAGTAGCGCACCAGTTCCCCTTTTAAGGAATGGGAGATGGCGATGATTTTATGAGCGCGTTCAATGGCTTGGCGGTTCATTTGCGACATAGGCTCTTGGTAGCCCAGCATTTGATCGAGAAATGGCTTTTGCGAAGGATAGCGCAGGAGGGTTTGCGCGTTTTCAGCCAACACGTCGAAGACCAGGCCGTTGAACGTCGCGACGCATTTGGCTTTGCGGATGAGCGGCAGGCGATGGGAGGGGCAGTGGTAAATGTCCACCCGCGGGAGAAGACAGGTTTCGATAAGGGGCAGTTTCCAGTTCCATTCCAGGCGCCGCACCCACCTTTCGGGAACGCGCCGGATGGCCGCGTGGATGTTGTTTTGATCGGGGAGGTTCAAGGATCGCACTTTGTTGGCGAAGTCCGAAAAGAAGAAGCCGAAGATGAAGTACTCGTTTTCGCGATCCATGGCCGCCAGATGTTTGATGAGGTATTCGGAGCAGTAGGCGATGGCACCCTTGCCCTCGGTGCTGGCGGAAGTTTCTATGGCGATGCGCATCAGCGGTTTTTGCGGCGGGCGTGCCAAAGCCATGTCCGCTTTAACCCCCGCGGCAGGGAGGTGCGGGGCGCCCATCCCAAAACGCGGCGGATTTTGGCGTTATCGGCCAATACTCCGGGCGCGGCATTCTTGGGATCCAGACGCCGGGCTCTGGTTTTCTCTTTGACCGTCCGGATGGGCGTATCTTTTCCGGCGATGCCCAGAATTTTTTGCGCCAAGTTGCCGATAGAAATCGCCTCTCCGGAGGCGATTTGGAAAATCTGGCCGATGGCCGCCGGATGAGCGGCGGCCGCTAAAAAAGCGCCGACGGCGTCTTCAACATAGGTGAAGTCTTTGACCGGGCGCAAATTCCCGAGGAGCACTTCCCGGGACTCGAGGATTTGGCGCATGATGGAAGGAATTACGGCCTCCGTCGTTTGGCGCGGGCCGTAGATGTTGAAAGGGCGCAGGATGGTGATGGGAAGCCCGTAGCAGCGATGAAAGCTCATCGCCGCCGCTTCGGCGGCGATTTTGCTGGCGGCGTAGGGGGTATCCGCCTGAACGGGGGAGTCTTCGCGGATGGGGAAGGAGATTGGGGCGCCGTAGACGAGACTCGTTGAAATCAAGACGAAGCGCTTCAAGGGGGCGGCGCGGGCCGCCAAGAGCAGGTTTTGGGCGCCTTGCGCGTTGATTGCGAAGCATTCGAGGGGAGAGTTTAGGCAATAAGGGAGGCTCCCCAAAGAGGCCAGATGGAAAATAACGGATGCGTCTTGGGCCGCCAGACTCGTCGCCTGCAAATCGCGCAGATCCCCGGTTTGTATTTCCAGGCGCGCTCCGTAGCGGCGCTTCATGTTTGCCAGCCACGCGGATGGCAATCGCGGATGATATTGAGTCAGCGCGCGCACCCGCGACCCCCGTTGGAGAAGGATTTCGGTGAGATGGCTGCCGATGAAGCTCGCGGCGCCCGTGACCAGAACGCGTTTGTTTCTCCAGGTCATCCGTTCAGGAAAGAGTCAGGCGGTGGTGGGCCGCTTCCTCGAGGTTTTGCAGGGTGTCTATCGCCTGCCAGGTTTCCTCAAAATGATAGCCGTGGACGGTTTTTCGCCGCAGGATGAGGGCGTTGATCAAGGCAGGCATGGCCAGGCGGGTCCGGGCGGGCACATGCGAGATGACCGCGGGTTCGCACAGATAAATGCCGGCGCTGATGTCGAAAGTTTGAGTCGGTTTTTCCAATATGGAGGCCACGCTTTTATCCGCGCGCAACCGCACTTGGCCGAAGGGATTCCGCCACTTCCATTTTTTAAGAGCGACCGTCATCGCCGCCTTGGCGCGGAGATGCGCCTTGAGCATTTTGGCCAGGTTGATGGCCGTCAGAATGTCCCCGTTGAGCAGTATAAAACGCGCGCCGCCCAGCTCTTTGGCCGCAAGGCGTATAGGGCCGGCGGTGCCCAGGGGTTCGGTTTCCTGAACGTAGCGGATGCGGACCCCGTGCTTTTTTCCGTTCTCGAAATAAGCCTTCATCAGGTCCGACTTGTAGCCGGTGGCCAGAACGATGTCTTTGACGTTTTGGGAACGCAGGTGCTCGATGAGGATTTCCACAATAGGCTTGTCCCCCACGGCCAGCATGGGTTTGGGCACGGAGAAGGTGAGCGGCCTTAAACGGGTTCCCAGGCCGCCGGCAAGAATCAAAGCTTTCATATCTGATATTCCGTCGTGGGGTATAGATGCCGGTTGCGCTTCATCCAGGCGATGGTTTTATTTAGGCCTTCTTCCAGGGAGATCTCCGCTTGCCAGCCGGTCATGCCTTTGATCTTCTCGCAGGAGGACAGCAGCCGGTCCACTTCGCTGCTCCGGCTGCGTTTTCTTTTGCCTTCCGTCTTGATGCGTATTTTTTTCCCCAACGCGCCCGAGATTTTCCGAGCCAGGTCCGCGATGGAGATTTCCCTGCCGGTTCCTAGTTGCAGCGTTTGTCCCACGGCTGCCTGGCAGGCGGCGGTTTTTAAAAAACCGTTCACCGTGTCCGCGACGAAAGTGAAGTCCCGGGTCGGGCGCAGATTGCCCAGAGTTACGGCGCCTGATTGCAGGGCCTGGAGGATGATGGTAGGGATGATGGCCCGCAAGGATTGCCTGGGGCCAAACGTGTTAAAAGGCCGTAAAACGGTGACGGGCACGCCGTAGCTTCGGTGAAAACTGATGGCCATGGCGTCGGCCGCCACTTTGCTGGCGGCATAAGGGGAGTGGGGGTTGAGGGGATGGCGTTCGGTGATCGGGGTCCACTGGGCGGTGCCGTAGACCTCGCTCGTCGAGGTGACGATCAGACGCCGGGTCCGGTGCGTTTTGGCCGCCACAAGAACATGGGCGGTTCCCAGCGCGTTGACTTGGAACACCTCATTGGGCCTCTCGAAAGAGTATGGGATGCTGATGGAGGCCGCCAGATGAAAAACGGTGTGGGCGCCTTCCACGGCTTTTTGGACGGCGTCGAGGTCGCGGATGTCGCCGGTAAAAAGCTCCAACCGGGCGGCGTATTTTTTTTGCGCGTCCGCCAGAAACTGGGGAGATTGGCGCGGGTGGTATTTGATGAAGGCCCTCACCCGGGCGCCTTGGCGGAGCAGCTCTTCGGTCAAATGGCTGCCGATAAAGCCGGCCGCCCCCGTGACCATGACGCGTTTCCCCTTCCAACTCATGGCATGAGTGTATTTTTTTGCCGGCGCCGGAGTCAATTGAAATTCCACATGGTTTTGACGGTTCGATGGACTTCATGGAGGGTCTCAAGTCCGGCGCTTTGAGGAGATGGGGGGAATAAGTTATATTGGCTCAATGCCTGAGCCGGCTGTCTCCCGAACAACCCGTTTTCTTCGCGGCGTTGCCTTCAACCTGCTGGGGCATTTTTCCTCTTTGCTTCTTGTTTTTTTCTTGACCCCCTTTCTGATCCACCAATTGACCCCGGAGGCGTATGCCCTGTACGCTTTTTTCGGCTTATTCGTGGGCTACCTGTTTCTGCTTACTTTGGGCGCCGGCAATGCCGCGCAAAAATATGTGGCCGAGTTTCAAGCGGGGGGCCGTTCGGAGGATTTAAGGCGGCTGATGTGGTATATGTGGGGTTTGCATACCGTCGGGGTGGCCGCCGGAGCGGCGTTGTTGGCGCTGGGGAGCTCTTTGGTCGTGAGATATTTTATGAACGTGCCGGATGACCTGGCTGCTTCCGCCCGCTGGATGGTCGTTTGCGCGGCCGTGGCGGCGGTTTTCTTCGCATGGACTCAGTGGTGTCTGTCCGTTTTGCGCGGTCTGCAAAAATTCGGCCTGAGCAATCTCTTCTCTTTTTTGCAGGCGGCGGCGCCTTTGGCGGGGAGCGCCATTTTGCTTAAATGCGGATATGGGCTTAAGGTCGTGGGCGTATGGCTGGTGGCCGGTCAATTTTTGGCCGCCGCCATGGGCGGGGCGGCTCTCCTTTTTCTTGTGCCCGAATGGCGCGGCGGGCCTGTGTGGCCTTCCTCGGAGAGGCGCAGGGCTTTTTTCCGTTTTGGATGGTTTATGTTTTTGACGGATTTGGGGTGGGTATTTGTATACCAGCTTGACAAAATGTGCGTGACGTATTTCCTGCCTTTGGCGGCGCTGACCTATTACGCCGTGCCTTTTGCCATGGTGCAGAAACTCGGCGTTGTGCCGGGGGCCATCTCCAATGTGGTGTTTTCCATGTTCAGCGAATTGCAGGGCTTGGGATCCGAGGAGAAGATGAGGCGCGTGTACGTCAAGACCAGCAAGCTCACCCTGCTGGTGATATTGCCTTTTTACGTTCTTTTGTTTGTCTTTGCTCCCCAGTTTTTGACTTTATGGCTTGGCGTGGATTTCGGGGAAAGAAGCACCTGGCCTTTGAGATGGGTGCTTTTGGGACAGCTCTGCTCCAATTGGGGAAATATCGCCGTTATTTTGTCGGGAGGAATGGGAAGGCCGGATTACGGGGCCAAGCTCATGTGGAGCATCGCCGCGGTTTGCGGTTTTTTATGGTTTATTCTTATTCCAAGCCGGGGGATCGCCGGCGCCGCCTTCGCATTTTTTGCGGCGCAGGCTTTGTGCACGCCTTTTCTTGTGTTGCATGTGACCCGGCGCATGGCAGGGATAACTTTGCGGGAATATTTGGAGCAAAGCAATTACAGCCCGTTTGTGGCGGCCGGAGCGCTGTTGGGGATGTCTTTTGTCTTGCGACCCTATGCGGATGGCTGGCCGAGTTTGATGATGGCGGGCTTTTTTTGCGGCGCTTTCTACCTATCGCTGAGCTACGTCCTGCTGGAAAAAGACGAAAAGGAAATCATCCTCAAACAACTCAGCGGCTAATCCCACACTTTCCAAAACGCGTCGCCCTGCTCCCAAATATCATTGAGAAGCTGGCAGTCGCGGTAGGTATCCATGCATTGCCAGAACCCTTTGTGGCGGTACACCATCAATTGGCCGTCTTTCGCCAAGCTCTCCAGGGGCCCTTTTTCCAGCACGCAGCCGTCCTCGGCGGCGAGGTATTTGAAGAAAGACTTGTGGAAGATAAAAAATCCGCCGTTGATCAACCCGCCCTCAACGGCGTGTTTTTCCGAAAAGCCCTTGACTTGACGGCCCCGGGTGTTGAGCTCGCCGAACCGGGCGATGCGGGGAACGCCCGTGATGGTACCTATTTTTCCATGGGATTGGTGGAATTCTAAAAGCGCCCGGATGTCCACGTTGGACACGCCGTCTCCGTAGGTCATCATGAAGAGATCGCCCGCGACATAGCGCTCCACTCTTTTGAGCCGGGCGCCGGTCATGGCGCTGTGGCCGGTTTCCGCCAAGGTGACTTTCCAGTTCTGTTCCTGATGCGGGCGGTGTATCTGGATTTTTTTGGAGCCCAGATTCAGCGTGAAATCATCGTGCGCCACTTCGTAGTTGAGAAAATACTGTTTGATCATGTCGCCTTTGTAGCCCAGGCAAAGAATGAAGTCGTTAAAGCCGTGGTGGGCGTAGATTTTCATGATGTGCCACAGGATGGGGCGGTTGCCGATTTCCACCAGGGGCTTGGGCTTTAAAACGGTTTCTTCCTGAAGGCGGGCGCCGCGTCCCCCGCATAAAATGACGACCGGAATGGGATTTATTTTGGCCATGTCGTTATTTTTTTCCCCCGGCGAAGAAGTCATTGAAACAGTCCAGCACGTAGTTGATCATGGCCGGGGTCAAACCGGGATAGACGCCGATGAAAAAGGTGTCGTTCATGATTCTGTCCGTCTGTTTTAAATCGCCATGCACCCTATGGGCGATTTGTTGGTAGGCGGGTTGGCGCAGGATGTTGCCGCCGAAGAGCATGCGGGTTTCGATTTGCCGGCTTTCCAGGAATTGGACCAGCTCCCCGCGCTTCAAAGGCGGCTGCACGGTGAGGGGAAAGGCGAACCAAGAAGCGTCCGCGCCTTCTTCCTGGCGCGGCAGAATCAGGCGTTTATCAAATATTTTCAATGCGTCGCGGTAGCGTTTGAAATTATTTTTGCGCTTTTGAATGAACTCCGGCGCCTTTTCCCATTGGGCCAAGCCGATGGCGGCTTGCAGATCGGTGGGCTTGACGTTATAGCCGATGTGGGAGTAGATGTATTTGTGGTCGTATCCGGCCGGCAAGGCGCCCGACTGCCACTGGAAGCGTTTGCCGCAGGTATTGCTTTTGCCCGGTTCGCACCAGCAATCGCGTCCCCAGTCGCGGATGGATTTGACGATTTTGGAAAAACGGGATTTGTTCACCACGATCCCGCCGCCTTCTCCCATGGTCATATGATGGGCGGGAAAGAAGCTGAGAGTCGCCATGTCTCCGAAGGAGCCCGCCAACTTTCCCTTATAAGTGGAGCCCAAGGCGTCGCAGCAGTCCTCAATGAGAAAAAGGCCGTATTTTTCCACCAGCCGCATGATGACGTCCATCCGGCACGGGTTGCCTAAAGTATGCGGAATGAGGATGGCGCGCGTTTTGTCGGACAGGGCGTTTTCGATGGCGTCAGCTTGGATGTTGTAGGTGCCGATATCGGCATCCACGAAGACGGGCACAAGCCCGTTTTGCACGATGGGAGCAAGGGTGGTTGGGAACGTGGCCGCCGGGGTGATGACCTCGTCGCCCGGTTTAAGAGGATTTTCCAGGGCGGGAGAGGTCAGGGCCGTGGCGGCCACCAGATTGGCGGAGGAGCCGGAGTTGACCAGGGCGAAATCCCTCGCGTTGAAAAAAATCTTCAATTTGTCCTCAAAGAGGCGGCCTTCGGGACCCAACGTCAGCCAAAAATCCAATGCCGCGCCGACCAAGCGCACCAATTCTTCCTCGTCATAGACCCGGCCCGAATAATGCACCCGGGTTTTGCCCGGAATGAAAGGATCTTTTTTGCCGTGGGCCTGGCGGTAGTAGTCTCGGACTTGATCTAAAATGGAGCGGCGGAGTTTTTGGGCACGGATGCCGGTCTGTAGCGCCATCATAGACATTATGATACCATCTATAAATAAGCCGAACAAACCAAGGCAAAAAATTTATTTTTTATGGTTATGCTTTGCCCAGCCTGCGAGGGTTCAACGCCGTTTGCTTTAGTGGAGAAGGTGGGGAGATATGAGGTGTACCTTTGCCCGGAATGCGAAGTGGAGTTCTCCCATCCCATGCAGGGCGCCGGGCGGCAGTATTATGAAACCTCCGCTCTCTATAACGGACTTAGGGAGGGCGCTTTCTTGCAGGCGGCGGGCAATCATGAGACGTTTTTGCGCAAGGGTTTGTTGGGAGGCACGCTTTTGGATATCGGCTGCGCTTCCGGGGCTTTCTTGCAGGCCGCTGAGCAGGCGGGGTACCGGGTTTCCGGGATTGATTTTGACTGTTCCAGCATTGAGCAAGCCCGCCGGCGCGGCCTCAATGACGTGCATGCCCTGAGCCTGGAGGCGTTCGCCCAAAGCCGGCCTTCCGCCCGCTATGATGTGGTGACCTTCTTTGAAGTTTTGGAGCATGTGGAGCGCCCGCGCCTGCTTTTGGAAACCGTCAAACAGGTGCTTCGTCCCGGCGGCGTGATCGCTTTGAGCGCGCCCAACCGCGACCGGTTCTTTTATAAGACGCGCCTGGACTTGGAAATGGATTGTCCGCCCGTGCATTTGACCCGATGGACTTCCGGGGCATTGCGCCGTTTTTTGGAGAGCCAAGGCTTTGAGATTGAAGAGCTGAGCGTTTCGCCTTTGCGCAGCTCGGATGTGGCGTTCATTCTTCAATCCAAGATTGTTTTCGGCGTGGCCAAACGCATTCAGGATACGGGCAAATCCCAGGACTCATCCGTGATGGTTCACAGCGCCTCGATCATGATGCGCTTGAAAGAAACGGCGATGAAAGGCGCCGCCGCGGCTCTGATGCCGTGGATTTTCCTGCGCGGCGGGCAGGGAAACGGGCTTTTTTGCCTGGCCCGCCTGGGAAACCGCCATGTCTGAGCGGGGTCCTTTAGGGCCGTCTCTTTTGGTTACGGAGCCGGAGTATTTTACGCCCGAGGCCATCCGGCGCATGTCTTCCGTAGCCCGGGTGGAGGCCAAGCGCTATACGCGGGCCGAGCTTTTGCGCCGGGCGCCCCGCTATGACGCGTTGGCGGTGCGCATCGAAACCCAGGTAGACCGAACGCTCATCGATCGCGCCCGCCGGCTGAAGTGCGTGGCGACCGCCACCACAGGCATCGATCATATTGATGCGGCGTATCTGCTGAAAAAAGGGATCCCCTTGTTTTCCCTGAACACGGAGCATTCTTTGCCGACGGCGGAGCACGCCCTGTCGCTGATGATGTCTTTGGCGCGCAACGTCGCCTGGGCGCATCAGGCGATGGTGAAAGGGGGGTGGCGGCGCTGGCAATACGTCGGGGTGGAACTCGCCGGCAAAACCCTGGGGATTTATGGCATCGGGCGCATCGGGACTTTGGTGGCGCAGAAAGCGGCCGCTTTGGGAATGCGGGTTTTGGCGTATGATCCCTATCTTACGGCCAGGGAAGCGGCTCGGCGCGGAGGGCGCCGGGTGGGCTGGAGCGAGTTTTTGAGATCCTGCGATTTTTTTTCCCTGCATGCGCCTTTGACCAAGGAGACGCAGGGGCGTTTTGACGGAGCGGTTTTTATGCGGATGAAACGTTTCGCCCGCATCGTCAATACGGCCAGGGGGGCGATCATAGACGAGAAAGCCCTTTTGAGGGCTTTGTCTGAGGATCGGATTCGGTCGGCGGCCATCGACGTTTATCCGGAGGAGCCGCTGCCGGCCGGCCATCCGCTTCGCCGCTACGCCCGGACGCATGCGAATTTGCTTTTGACGCCCCATTTGGGCGGCTCCACTCAGGAGGCCAAAAAACGCGCCAGCATGCAGACGGCCAAGGCGCTGGTTGGGTTTTTCAAGAGAAGGGGATGAGGGTTTCAGCGACGGGCAATCGGGGATAATCGAAGGTTTTCCAGCTTTAAATTCTTGCCGCTGTTGAAGTGGTCTTCTACCGTCGGCAATCCCGCCATCCGCAGATAAGCATGGACGATTTGGCCGATCCGGCGTGAGAGCGCATTGCGGCTGCTTGTCGTTTGACAGCTCATGTAAATGCAGTAATTCCGGTCAGGGACTTGCCTTTGTGTTTGGACATGGTTTCTTTTGCGCATGAGAACGCGGGGGTGAGTGAGAAGCCAGAGGTAGCCGGCCAGCTTGGGGAGAAATTGGCGGTATTTGGTGCGCAGGCCGCCCGGCCAAAAGAGAAAGGCGATTTCATGCAGAAGCAGCAGGGGAAATAATTTTAAAAGCGTGGAGATTTGGTAGAAAGTGAACATGGCCATGAGGCGGTTCTTATGGTACGCGAAATAACGGTTGAATTGGCTTTCGCGGCTGATGGTGGCGTTGCTTAGATGCTGCGTGAGGGCGGCGGGGACATGCACGTTTTTGTAGCCGCGCAGCCGGAAAAGCCATGTGAATGTGATTTCGTCATAATAGAAGTGGTATTCTTCATCGAAGGGACCGGGCCCGGCGGCGCTTCGCCTGAATAGGGCGACGTTGGTGTCGATGTAAAACAATTCGCAGGGTTCTTGGGTCCAGTAGGCGGGCATTTCAAGATATGTGTTTTGCAGGAGGATGTTGAGGGTATACATCTTCCGGTTCTTAATTTGAGCGGCCTGCGTTCCCGGGTCGCAGGCTTGAGCTCCCACGCAGCCGATTTGCTCGTCTTTTTCGATGACTTCCATGAGCCGGCGCAAAAGGTCTTTGTCCAGGACATTGTCGTTGCCCACCGTCAGTATGAATTCTCCGCGGGATTGAGCGATTCCGGCGTTAAGGCCGCCGGTATATTTGCGGTTTACGGGCAGGCGGACCACCTGAACTTGAGGGTAGTTTTGTTCCACATGCTCCCGGGAGCCGTCGCGGGAATTGCCGTTGTCGACAAATATGATTTCAAAGGGAGGGGCGTAAATTTGCTCCGCCGCGGAGCGGATGCAGTTTTTCACGAAGGGCATGCCGTTCCAGTTCGGAATAACGATGGAAACACGCGGCTTTTCAGACGAGGCGCTTGGGTGGACCAGCATACGCGGTAGTATATCAAATTCACTTTTTCAAATTTTGCTAGAATAGCGCCGATATGAAGAGACCCACGCAGGCGGTCATTTTGGCGGGGGGACGGGGGCGGCGGCTGCGCGCCCTGACCGACCGCATTCCCAAGCCCATGGTGTCTTTCCATGGGAAGCCGTTCATTGCCTACCTATTGGAAAGGCTGCGCGACCAGGGCTTCGAGCGGGTCCTGCTTCTGCTCGGGTACCGCGGCCGCGTGATACAGGACGAATTTGGAAACGGAAAAGGGCACGGGCTGGCCATCGAATACTCGTTGACCAGCCCGGAGAACGAAACGGGCCGCCGGCTGGGACTGGTCTACGACCGCCTCGATGAGCGCTTTATGCTGCTTTACTGCGACAATTATTGGCCGATGCAGTTCGACAGCATGTGGGAGCGGTATCAGGCATCCGGCTTGCCGGCCATGACCACGGTATACGCCAATAGCGACCAGTACACGCGCAGCAACGTGCGCCTGGACGAAGAAGGCCACGTGGCCGCTTACGACCGCTACCGGAAACAGCCGGGACTCCAAGGGGTGGAAATCGGCTACGCGCTGCTTAAAAAGGAAATTCTCCATCTATTGCCCAAAGGCGGCAATCCGGTGTTTCAGACGGAGGTCTATTCGCGTCTGATCGCCAAGCGCCAGCTTCTGGCGTATCCGACCGAGCACCGCTATTACAGCGTCGGTTCTTTGGAAAGGCTGGTTTTGACCGACGCTTTCCTGCTTCCCCAGAGAGCCGTGATTTTGGACCGGGACGGCGTCTTAAATCAAAAACCGCGCAAAGCCCGGTATGTGCGCAAATGGAACGAGTTCAAGTGGCTGCCTAAATCCATCGAAGCCCTGAGCCTTCTTAAAAAAGCCGGCTACCGCCTGATCGTCGTCACCAATCAGGCCGGGGTGGCGCGCGGAGAGATGACCCACGCCGATCTCCAGACTATTCACGAGTGCATGCAAAATGATTTAAGGCGGCAGGATTCGGCCGTGGACGGCATCTACGCCTGCACGCACGGCTGGGACGACGGCTGCGCGTGCCGAAAGCCCAATCCGGGGCTGTTGTATAAGGCGCAGAGGGATTTTCACCTGGATCTGACCCGCACCCCTTTCGTCGGCGATAATGAGAGCGACATGGCCGCGGGTCAGAGCGCCGGATGCCCCACTTTCCTAGTCGGGCCCAGACGGCCGCTTTACAAATGGGCGCAGTCCTTCCTGCTCGCGTCGATGCGGGGCAAAAACAGCGTTTTGCAGATGCAATGGACTCGATGAAAGTTCCAAACTAAGGAGAGGGGTTCCATGACGGACAAAAAACATGACGGAGCGATTGAGGGGGTCCGGGTGGTTCCGCTCTCGCAGATCGTCGATGAGCGCGGCAAGATCATGCACATGCTCAAGGCGAGCGATCCCCATTTCATTCGTTTCGGCGAGATATATTTCACTTGCGGGTGGCCCGGGGTGGTGAAGGCCTGGCATATTCATAAAAGCATGGTCCAGAACAACGCCTGCATCGTCGGCCGGGTAAAGCTGGTGCTCTATGATCTGAGGAAGGAATCGCCCACCTACAAAAAACTGCAGGAAATTTTTATCGGTGAGGATAATTATTGTCTGGTGCAGATTCCGCCGGGAATCGCCAACGGTTATAAAGCCTACGGCGACAAGATGGCCATCATGGCCAATTGCGCCACGGAGGCGCATTCCAAGGAAGAGATCGTCTACGAGGATCCTTCGCGGAGCAGCATTCCCTACGATTGGAGTTTAAAGCAACGCTAACCTGAGGAACGCGCTATGGGGTTAGGCTTTCAATAGTCCTCTGGATTCCTTTCTCAACGTCATGCCGGGGCCGCCATCCGAGACTTTTTCGAACTTTACTCAAGTCGGCCCAAAAATGACCGTCCCGGATTGAGGCGGTTTTTTTCGCCCACCCATCCGTGAACCGTCCCGGACAATCCAGCCGGCGTTCCAGGATTTTGCAGATTTCCAACACGCTCGTGGCCTTTCCCGACCCCAGGTTGTAAACTCCCGACCCCACCGGTTTTTTCACGGCCAAGCTGACGGCTTGCGCGATATCTTCCACGAAAATAAAATCATTCGCGTTGTGAGGGTGGCGCACGGGGGGATTTTTTCCGCCGCGAATCGAACGAACGATGGCGGGAATAAGGCAATCCGGCCGCTGTCCGGGGCCGTAAACGTAGAACAGGCGGAACCAGACGTAGTTCCCGCCGTGTTCCCGGCACTTGAGCGACAGATAATGTTGCAGCGCGATTTTGCTCCACGCGATATAAGAAAAGGGGGTCGCCGCATCCGTCTCCCGGCATGCCCCGCTCGTTTTCCCGTATTCAAAACACGATCCGGCGGCGATGAATTTCTTGCAGTTTGTCTCGCTCATCAGGAAGTCAATCAGGTTTATGGATTGGCGCAGATTAATCCGTGAAACGCGGGCGGAATAGTCAGGGATCCCCTGCCATGCGAGGTGCACGCATGCCTGCGGGGAGAATTTCCGGATGGCGGATTTCGCCGCGCCCAGCCGCGCCAGGCTTGCCCGGCAAAACGCGACCTTGGCGGAAGGCTCGGCCGCTCGGCCGAGGCCCCGGCGAGTCAACACAAGCAGCCGATGTCCTTGTCCGGCCAGTTGAGAAACGACGTGTCTTCCGATAAAGCCGGTGCCCCCTGTGACTAGAACGCGCATATCCGTTTATTCCTTTGAATTAATAATTTCCGGCCGGAAGTCGGGATAGGAGTTGTCTTTCTGCGAGATAACCGCCGGCGGCGCCGGCCAGACGAACTTGAACAGGGGGTCGTTGTAGCGGACGCCCGCTTCCGCGGAAGGCTTATAGAACTCCGAGTGGTAGTAAAATATCCAGGTGTTTTTTTCCAGCGTGAGGTAGGCGTTGGCGCATCCCGGCGGGAGGTAGAGGCTCAAGCGGTTTCGCTCGCTGAGCTCGACGGCCGTCCATTTCATGTACATGCGGGAATGGGGGCGCAAATCCAAAATAATGTCGTAAAGGGAGCCTTTCATGCAAGAAAGTATTTTGCCTTCCTGATGCGGCGGTCTTTGGATGTGGAAACCGCGCAGGGTATGCGCCGATGTGTTTTCAGACACATTGCATTGCCGGACGTCGAAAGAAACCCCGTTTTTGGAAAACTCGTCGCGGCAAAAATGCCTTCTCAACATCCCCCGCGAATCCACGAACGGTTCGGGCTCGACAAGAAACATTTGTGGAATCTCTTGAGGGATAAATTTCATTTTAGGGCCTCGGTAATCGAGGGCTTATTGGGGAACGCCGTCAAAAACTTTCCGCGATAGCCCGCCTGCCGGCAGCGCTTCATGATTTCTTCCTTGAAGTTCCAGGCAAAAATAAAAATCGCGCCGGGATGCATCCGCATGCCGGCCCGGAAAGAGACGATGGGCAGGCAGGAGCCCGGAGTGAACTTTCCGTGCTTGATGGGATTGTTGTCGATGACGGCCTGAATGTGGCGGCGGCCGATGCCGCAGAAGTTGAGATAGGTGGAACTCCGGGCCGAGGCGCCAAATCCCACGACGGCTTTGCCGCGCAGAGGGGAGAGCATTTGCGCGGAAAGCGTCCGATGCCGCAGGCAGTCCGCGGCGAATTTTTTCCACCTGCTTAGGGAATTGATATTTTTGCGGCGCTCCTGCGCCAATAAATCGCGCAAAGCGGGGGTGAGGCGCCGCGCCGCTTTTGAGAAGTAAAGGACGATCGCTCCTCCGCTGATGGGGCTTAAATCGGCGTGAAACGGGATAAGGCGGTATTGAGCCAGCAGACGGCTCAGCGACCGGATGGAAAAATAGCATAGGTGCTCGTGGTACATGGAGTCATATTGCAGCCCTTCCAGTATGTCGGCGGCATAATGGAATTCAATCGCCCCGATCCCCGCGTCGCTCAAGAGCTCTTCAATGCCGGCGATGACGTCATGCAACTCGCTGACGTGCGCGATGACATTCCTGGCGATGATGACATGCGCCTTGCCCCGTTTTTGGGCCAGATCCCGCGCCAGTTTCTTGTTCCAGAATGCCGTCAGCGTTTGGACTCCTTCTTTGTTGGCCATTGCGGCGATATTGGCGGCGGGGTCAATCCCTAGGACGTTGCGATAACCCATTTTTATGAATGGCCTGAGGAATGTCCCATCGTTGGATGCGATTTCAACAACGAAGCCGGCCGGCTTGAGCTCCGCTATTTGCAGGATCTTTTGAGCCAGTTCATCCGCATACCGGCGCGTTGTGGGGGAGGTGCCGGACACCCAGACATAGTTGGAAAAAAGCGTCTCCTTCTTTATCGTTTCTCGAATTTGAACAAGACGGCAATCCCGGCAGTGGGCCAGGGTGAGCGGGCTTTTGGGCGCCGCCGCCTGCGCGCCGTCTTTAAGGGAATTGGCCATGGGCTGCTTCCCCAAGAAGAGGATGTCGGTCAGGTTTTTGGATCTACAGACGCGGCATTGGGAGATAGCGGCGTAAAAACGTCTCATTAGAACTTTTCCGCCCTGTCGGTTCCTCGAAGGGACCATAGTTTACATTATGTGTCGCCGCTCAAACAAACATCAACGCCATGGCGCCTGTTTTGAGGTTTCGCGCTCTTGAACGCCGTATGTAGAGGTGCTATGATAGGCGTGCGGCTTATGTCTGAAAAAATTCTCATCACCGGCATTACGGGTTTTGTCGGATCCCATTTGGCGGATTTTCTTTTGGCGCGGGGACATAAGGTTTATGGAACCAAGCGCTGGCACCTTTCGCGGACGGACAATATCCGCCACGTATTGGACCGCGTTGCCTTGGTGGATTGCGACATCACCGATCCCATCGGAGCCCGAAAACTCATCGACGCGGTGCGGCCGGATAAAATTTTTCATTGCGCTTCCCAAAGCTTTGTGAGCCCTTCTTGGGATCACCCCAGCCTCTACATGGATGTCAATTACAAGGGCACGGTAAATTTATTGGAGTCGGTGCGGCAAGCGGGGCTGAATTGCCGCGTGCATATTCCCGGCTCCGGCGAGGAATATGGGGATATCGAACCCCACGAGCTGCCGATACGGGAAGAAACGGTGCTGCGCCCGGTCAATCCGTATGCGGTCAGTAAAATCGCCCAGGATTTAATCGCTTACGTGTATTGCCGGTCTTATGGGGTGCCGGTGATTCGGACCCGCGCATTCAACCATGAAGGTCCCCGGCGCGATAAGGTTTTTGGAATTCCCTGGTACGCTTACCAAATAGCCCGCATTGAATTGGGTTTGCAGGAGCCGGTGATTAAGGTCGGGCATATCGATGATTTGCGCAACTTCACCCATATTCTGGATATTGTCGAAGCCTATTGGTTGGCGATGGAAAAATGCGAGCCGGGAAGCATTCATTTAATCGGATCCGAAGACAAGGCGCAGGTGCATACTTTTCGGGAGGCTTTGGAACAGTTGATGGGAATGTCCACCTTCAAAAATTTGCGCTATGAAACCGACCCCCAGTATGTCCGCCCGACCCAGGTGCCAAGGCTCTTGGGAGATATGAGCCGTTTCCGCCGGGTCACGCAGTGGCGCCCCAAGATTAGTTTCGAGCAAATCCTTCACGACACCCTGTCTTATTGGCGCGACCGCGAGCGCCGAGAAAACCCAAACGCCGTCCCACGCTAATTGATTTTGTAAACCTGGTGCCAGAGCTCCAGCATCAAGAGCGCCCACAAGCGGTAGCCGTGGTCCCTCGCGCCGCGTTCGTGTTCGTCGATGAGCCGCTCAAGCCCCGGCCGGGTGAAGTAGCCCCTTTTCAAAGCCTCGGGCGAGAAAAGATGCTCCTTAAGATACCCCTTGAGCTCGCCCCGAAACCAGGGGCTTAGTGGAATTCCAAAGCCCATTTTGCCGCGCCCGTAGATTTTTTTGGGCAGATAGTCCTTGAAGGCCTGCTTAAAAATCCACTTCATTTGATTTATGCCTCTGAGCTTCCAGCGCCCCGGCAGGCCGTAGACCAGTTCCACGAACTCATGGTCGAGCAGAGGCGAGCGCGTCTCCAGGGAATTGGCCATGGAGGCGATGTCCATTTTGACCATCAGGCATTCCGGAAGGTAGGTCACGAAGTCCACGTACAAAAGCCGGTTGATGAAATCCTCGCCGGCGCACTGGCCGTAAGCGTCGGTCAAAAACGCCAGGGCTTGGCCCCGGTCCTGCGCCAGCCGCCGCCGCATGTTCTCGGAGTAGAGGATGTCCTTGTCGTCCTCCGAGAAGTACCCGGTCATGCGCAGGTGCCTGTCCGGGTAGTCCGAAAAAGCGACCGATTTCAAGAAGCGCTTGAGCCGCCAGGCGAAGCTCACGGGAGCGTTTTTCTCAGGCAGGAAGGAGGCGCCGGACATAATGAGCTTGCGCAGGGCCAGCGGCATCTTGTCCCAGGCGAGCGCGGCGTTCATGGCCATGTAGCGCAGGTAGCCGGCGAAGTTTTCATCGCCCCCGTCGCCGTTTAAGGCCACGGTCACGTGCCTGCGGGTCTCCTTCGCCACGTAGTAGGAGGGCAGCGCGCTGGCGTCGGCGTAGGGCTCGCTGTAATGCCAGGCGATTTTGGGAAGGACGTCGGTCATCCGGGATTCGACGATGAATTCCCGGTGGTCGCAGCCGTAGCGGCGGGCGAGCTCGCGGGCGTAGTGAAGCTCGGAGAACTCGCTTTCGGCGAACCCGATGGAAAAGGTCTTGACCGGCAGAGGGGAGAGCTCGCTCATCAAGGCCACCACCACCGAGGAGTCGATGCCCCCGGATAGAAAGGCGCCCAAAGGAACGTCCGCGATCATGCGTATGCGCACGGACTCCTTGAGCTTTTCCCGGATGGCGTGCTTGGCGGCCTCCAGGGACGGCGGCGGCGCGGAGGTTTGGCCGTTTAAGGGAAGATTCCAGTAGCGGCTGATGCGCGCGCGCCCTTTTTCCATGACCAGGATATGGGCCGGGGGCAGCTTGCGGATGCCTTTAAAGATGGTCCTTGGCGCGGGGATGTATTGCAGCGAGAGGTAAAGGTCGACGGCGACGGGGTCGATCTCTTTGCGGACGCCCGGATATTCGAGCAGGCAGCGGAGCTCGGAGGCCCACGCCAGGCCGTCCGGCTGCTCGGTGTAGATGAGCGGCTTTTTGCCGATGCGGTCGCGGGCCAGCAGGAGCTTTTCCTTTTTCTTGTCCCACAGGGCGAAGGCGAACATGCCGCGGAGCTTTTTTACGCAGTCGTCTCCCATTTCCTCGTACAAATGGACGATGACCTCGGTGTCGGTCTTGGTCTTGAAGCGATGCCCTTTGGCCTCCAACTGCGGCCTCAGCTCGAGGAAATTATAGATTTCGCCGTTTAAAGTGACCCAGACGCTTCCGTCTTCGTTGCAGATGGGCTGGTGGCCCGTGGATAAATCGATGATGGAAAGCCGCCGCATGGCTAGGGCCGCGCGGGCGTCCATGTATTGGCCTTCGTCGTCGGGCCCCCGGTGGACGATCAAGTCGTTCATGCGCTTTAAAAGCGCGCCGTCCAAGGGAGCCGAAGCCTCGTTTTTAACGAATCCGCAGATTCCGCACATGTTATTTAGACCACCTTTAATTCATGCCACCGGTGGTAGAGTGATAGAGTGGTATAGTGGTAAAGTGTAGAGTGATAACGCGGGAACGGCAATGGCTAAAGCCGCTTGGCAGGATAGTTGCGACTGCGCTTTTCGTTATTGTTCACTCTACCACTCTATCACTTTATCACTCTCTACTCCGCCACTTTACCACTCTCTCCACCCCTCACTCTATCACTCTACCACTTCCCCCCTCACTTCTCTCTCCCTCTCATATATTTTAATCACTTCGCCGGCTATTTTGTCCATTGAAAATTCAGCCGCGGCGAATTTGCGCGCGTTGTTGCCAAGCCTCGCCGCCAGGTCCGGCTGCCGGAGGACGAGGAGGATTTTTTCAACGGCCTCGCCGCGATCGGCGGGATCAAACAGCAGCCCGGTCTGGCCTTCCCGCAAATTCTCTTTGGCCCCGCCGACGCGGCTGGCCAGGACCGTCAGCCCGCAGGCCATGGACTCCAACAGGGCGTTGGATAGGCCTTCGGAAACGGAGGGCAGGACGAAAATATCCGCGGCGTGATAATAGGGAAGTATGTCGCTGGTCGCCGCGCGGACGCTGGCCCGGCCCTCCAGCCCGAGCGACTTTATTTTTTCTTTAAGACGGCTCTCTTCGGGGCCGGAGCCGACCATGTGAAATTGGGCCGGCAGTCCGGCCTGCCCGACGGCGCTCGCCCAGTCCTCCATGAATTCGGCCAAACGCTTTTCGGCGGAGAGCCGGCCCACGAAAAGAAAGGCCGGCTCCGGGCCCCAGCCCATCTTGTGGCGCGCCGCGGTTTTTTCCTTGAGCATCGGGGGACGGTAGGTCCGTGTGTTGATTCCGTTGGGCAGGAAATGGGCCGGGCAGTCCGCCAGGCCGACGTCCGCCAACTCCTGGATCATGTCTCTGGTGACGGCCAGAAAGCGCGGGCGCAGGCGCCGGAAAGCGGCCAGCTTCAAGCGGCCGAGAAAAGACTTATGGGCGAAGGTGAGCTCGCCCACGCCCCTGCCGCCGCCGAGCTTGACCACGACCCCCTTTCCGAGGCGGCGCCCCATCCACGCCGCCGCTACGGCCGGCGAGCCGCCAAGGTGGACATGGATCACGTCATAGCGGCGCCTGTGCCGGAAAAGATAAGCGGCGCATGCCGCCATAAAACCCAGGGAGTTGATCGCCTGAAGCCAGGACGGCAGGCCGTGGCGGCTGGCCGGCGCGCTCAAGCGCCGCACCGCGACGCCTCCCACGCTTTCCCGGCGGGCGGTTCGCGGCAGCCGGCGGGTCAAGACCGTCACCCCGAGCCCTTTTTCCATGAGCGCTTGGGAGAGCTCCAGCGCCTGTTTTTCGGCTCCGCCGATATAGGGATGGAAGCTCGCGCTCAACATCACAACGGACATGGGGGAGGAGTCCGTTTTCATCTTTGCTCCTCCAGTTTTTTCCATAATCCTCCCAGGGAGCTCCCGGTCTGATAGAGAAAAAGAAGCCCGAGGAAGGTGATAAAAAGATAGTTGGTCATGTGCTGAAATCCCGCGTAGGCAAGGCTCAGGTCGGCGGAAAGATCCAGGTGAGCCAGCACCCGGCTGACCGCAAATTCCATGGTCCCGAAATAACCTGGGACGGCGGGAAGCAGCGTGCTGGCGCCGGCGACCGCCAACAGCACGATGGAGCGGGGATAGCTGATCCACGCTTCCAGGGCCATGGCTTTGGCGGCCCAATAGTACATGCCGGCCACGTTGAGCCAGGCGGCGGCGCTCAGCGCGAAAATGGGGGCCGCCGTGGAAAACCTTTTCAAGGCTGCGGCGCCGATGGCGCATTCCTCCGCGAGTTTGGCAAGGCGGGCATGGCGGCCGATCCAGGCGCGCAGCGGCGTTTCTTTCTTCAGCAGCGCTTGCGACCAGCACGCGGCGGCCAAAAAAACGGCGAGCGCGGCGACCAGCAGCCCGGCCGTCCGGCGGGCGTGGATGAGCCACGCGGAGGCCGGCCACCAAAACGAGGCCGCGCAGAAAAGTCCGAGAATAAACATGGAGTCCAAGACGCGCTCGATCAGGATGGTGGATAGGGCCGTCAGGACGGGGACTTTAAGCTCCCTGGAGGCCAGGTATCCCCGCCCTAATTCTCCCAGCCGCAGCGGCAGCACGTTGTTGAGAGCCAGGCCGATGGTCAGCAGGCGGGACAGAGGAAAGATTTTGACGGTGGAGTCTTGAGGCAGGAGGAGCTTCCAGCGCCAGGCGCGCAAAAACAAATCCAGGCACATGGCCGCGATAAAGGGGACAATCCACAAGACTTTGATTTTGGAAAACGTCTCCAAAAAAGCGGCCGGATGGATATGGCGCGCGGCGAAAAAGAGAAAAACCCCGCTGCAGGCGAAGCCGACGGCAAGAGAGCGGGCGGTTTTGCTTGTCGTCATAGGCTGAAGAGTTCCCGCCGCAGGTTCTCGGGCAGGCGGCCGTTTTCGACCAGGGCGCCGATGACGAGCAGCCAGGCCGCCAGGCTCAAGGCGATGGCCCAGCGCCAAAGCGGCGGGAAAAAGCGAAGGTGAATGCGCAAAGTCCGGTCGTCGCCGGCGCCGGACCGGAAGAGTTGGGAGTCCGTCAAGGATACGGACTGTAGAAATTCGTTAAAGAGCTCGACCTTGAGCTTGACCCCGTTGCCCCAGGCCGACCAGCCCGGATAAAAGGCCTGCGAGAAAATGGCTTTTTTCGGCGCCGCGGAAAGGGCGGCGTCCACCACCCAATGCTCCGGAGTCGCCGGCTGCTGCCGGATGTCCGCTTTCCCCGCGTCGCCTTCGAAATAAACGAGCGGCAGAGCCCGCTTGTTTTCGTAGATATAGGCGAGCCCCTCGGGGTCTTCCAGGAGCGCTTTCTTGTCCTTTATTCGCGCCGGGCTCAGGTAATACCTCAGGCTTATGAGCGACATCTCGGGAGAGTCGAATTTGGAAATAAAGGTGCGGCTTCCGTCGGCGCTCGGCGTCCCCTCGCTCTTGGAAACGTAATCGGCGCAGCGCGCCAGGTAGTAGGCCTCGTAGCCGGTGGCGTTTAAAAAGCGGTAAAGCATCGCCTTGTTGGGATTTGGAATCTCGGGGCTGGTGGCGGACCTGAAGCCGGGGCGCTGCAGCGGCGCGACGACCTCCGGCCTCGGCTTTAAATAGGCGCCGATGGGCTCCCGGTAGATGAATTTTTTGGCCCACGGAAACAGGTCCGCGAAGACAAGCGCGATCATCAACGCCGTTAACGGCCAACGCGTTCCTTTCAGCGGCAGGCGGCTCCAACCGAAGGCCGCGGCCATCAGCAAGCCCCACAGGGGAATCTGGACGAAGCGCGCCGAGACGCGCATGAGCTTAAACGGCGGCACGGAGGTGATTTGAGGGAAAATGACGTTGTTGGTCCCGAGAGCCAGGAACAGACCCGCGCCGATGACCACAGCCAAAAGAAGCCCCTGCCGCTTTGCCTTCCAAAGGCCGTAGATTCCCAGGACCAGGGGAATGAGGCCGATATAGACGACCGCCATTTCGTAAAACTCCGACGGGAAATCATAAAAGCTGCCGTCGATGGGATTGCCCATCGCGTTTGGATTGAGCGCCGTTAAAAGGTGGGTCCAATGCAGGGAATAGGCGGCGGAAAAAACGGAAGGCCATTTTGTCCGAACCGACTGGCTCAAAAACTCAAGGGTGGGCAGGTATTGGGCGGCCGACAGCGCCGCGCCGAGCATGAGGCTTTTGAGGAAGAAGGGCCAGCAGAAACGTTTTAGCACGGCGATGTAGAGAGCCATGCCGGCCAGGCTCGCCAGCATGAATTGCGGGTGGCCCGAGAGGGCCTGCAAACCGAAGACCGCGCCCAGAAATAGGACGCATTCGGATTCCAGCGCGAGCCAGCACCAAGGCACGAAGCTTAGACAGCTCAGGAGGGTGGGCACTCCCTGGGAAACCCGGTAAACCAGGATCGGGGAAAAGGTGTAGGCGGCGGCCAGCAAAAAAGCGCCCGCGCGGGGAATAGACCAACTCCTCAGAAGAAGAAACATGCCCAAGCCCGCGAAAAAAAAGTGAAAAAACCAATTCCAATTGAACGCCGCGATCAAGGGCGAAAAAAAGAAAAGCGTGGAGGCGGGATAAAACAGCGCGGCCTGGGAGTTGGCCAGAAGCGGAGTGCCGGCGAAGATATAAGGATTCCACAGAGGCAGGCGGCCTTCTTGAAGCGTGGAGACGACCAGGTGCCGGAGAGGATAATGGTAGGCGTAGATGTCGCCGAAGCTGCCGGGCATATCCTCAAAAGACCAGAGATACGGGCTCAAAAAAAGAGCGACGGCGGCCGCCAAAAGCCCGATGAAGATGAAGTCCTTTTTTTGCATGCGGTTGCGGCTCCTTCGCTCATTCGGTCAGCCACGGGATGTACCGGCGAGCTTGCCGGAGGGTTTCCCGGGCTTGCTCGGCTTGACCGAGATGCTTCTGCAGGTCGGCCAAATCCTTCCAGCTCTTCGGCCGATAGGGATTGAGGCGGGCCCCGCGCTCCTGCCAATCCAGCTTGCGCTGAAAATCCGGAGTCAGTTGGGCCATGAGGAGATAGGCGTCCGGCTGCCTGGGCGCCAGGCGCGCCGCCTCCTGCAACAAGGAAAGGGCGCGCGGCAGGTCGCGGGTATCCGAGTATATTTCCCTGGCTTTCATCAGTTTGCGCTGCGCCCTCCACGGCGCGACGATAAACCCGCCCATAAAAACCGCCGCGCAGAGAGCGCCCGCCAATAGCCAGGGTTTGCGCGGGCCGGGGATATTGAGGTGTTCGCTGCTTTCGGGCTGCGTGTACGCCACGAGATAACAGAACAGCCAGAAATTGGACGGGATGGACAGGGTGAAATCGCCCAGCGAGTGGATCACGGCCGCCAGAAGGGCCACCTTGCGCGCTTTATTGAGATTGCGGACGGCGGAGGCGATAAAGGTCAGCCACAGAGCCGTGGCAGGCAAGCCCCACTCCGCCGCCCACTCCAGAACGGCTTGGTGCGCGTAGAGGCTGCCCATGCCCTTTTCAGGAGAGAGGACCTTGAAGGCCGGAAGCAGGTACGCGAAGGTGCCCGGTCCAAATCCCAGCAGAGGGCGCGTTAGGCTCATGCGTCCGGCCGCCAGCCACCAATGCCACCGGTGCGCCAGCGAATCTCCCGCCAGCTTGTCGAGCGCGGAAAGCAGGCACAGCGCGCCGACGCTCAGTCCCACCCAGAACAGTATCTTTTTTCTTCGAAACAAGAAGTAAAGGATGAGGGCGCAGGAAAGGCTGAGCCAGGCGCCCACGGAGCCGGTCCACCATAGGGCCGCGAGCAGCCCGGCCAGCAAAACAACGTCGTTCCATAAATAGCTCAGAGGAACGGCCATCACAAGAAAACCGGCGTAGGCGTTGGCGGTGACCAGCGTGCTGGGGGGAAAGTGCTCGTAGGCTTGCGCGGGGGCCTCCCATCTTTGCTGCACGCTCAAGACCAGCAAAATCCAGACCATCATGTGCAGGGCTTTATCGATCTGGCGGCGCTGCTCCTGGCGCATGAGGGGCAAGGCCCAAAGCAGGAAAAGCCCGTTGAAAACGTTGAGGCCGTGGACCGCGCTCACGCCGTAGAGAGGGCTGAAATAAATCGAGGCGGCCGCCAGCGCCGCCAGGCTCCAGAGCTTTTTCCGGTAAGCATGGTCATGCACCGGGAAAGTGCCGGTGAGTATTTTAAACGAAAACCAAAGCAGAGCGCCGCCCAGGGTCGCCATGTGAATCAGCGTTTGAGCCCACAGGTCCCAGGAACCGCGCAAAATGGGAGCCAAAAATAAGATGCAGGTGATTGTAATCGAAAGGATCAAAACTTAAACCCTAAGGAGATTCGGTGGGTGTCCGAAAAGTCGCCATAGGAGACGAAGGCGTAATCCATGGTCATCAAGACGAGTTTGTTGGATTTGATATCCTGTTCCGCTTCTTCCATATTTCTTTCCCACCACGGGGTGCCTTCCTCGGCCCAGCCTCCGGCGCCTCCGCCGAGCAAGCTTTGGACGCTGACGCCGAGCGAAACGCCCGCGGCGGAGCCGATATTTTTCATTTCCTGGTAGCCGGCGCGGAGAGCGAAATTGGGCGCCGTTTTCCACTCGACGCCGAAGTGGGGCTTGAAGTCGGCGTCGTAGGCCTTTTCACCCTCCACCGAGACGGTGATTTTAGGCGAATACAGAGCGATGCCGGCCCGCAGATTGCGCGGCAGCGGGTTTTCGACCCCGTCGATGTCGAGCGAGGGGCCCACATTTTGAAGCGCGGCGCCGAAGGCGAAGCCCGAGTTCTTGTATTGAATGCCGAAGTCCGCCGCCATCTCCGAGCCGGTGACGTCGGCCAGTTTCTGCTTGATCATTTTGATATTGGCGCCGGCGGATAAGTGGGATGTTAAGTAAAAGGCGTATCCCAGAGAGCCGGCCAGGGCGTTGGCGGTCAGATCCCCCGTGGGTTGTTTGGCGGCGGTATAGCCTTCGATTCCGGGCACGTTAAAATAGGTGAAGCTTGCCCCCAGGGCGCCGTGTTCCGGAGATAGGGGGACGATGCAGCTTGCAAATTGAGTCGTGATGTTTTCGATGAACTGCGTATGATTGAGCTGGACCTCCCGGTACTCGGCGCGGACCATGCCGGCCGGGTTCCACCAAAGGGAGTTGGCGTCGTCGGCGACGGCCGTGAAGGCTCCGCCCATGCCGATGGGACGCGCTCCCTGCTCCATGCGTAAAAAGACCGCGGTGGCCGCGCCGTTGTCGGCTCCGGCGTGGGCTTCGGGGGGAAGGCCGGCCTGCAGGCACGCGGCGGCGAGGAGCAAAATCGCCGTCCATCGACGCCCCCGCTTGCCGATCTCTTTGGTCATTGAATCACCATCAGCTTTTTGACCGCGCTGAATTTCTCAGAGCCCGTTTGCGCCGTCGCCCGGATGAGGTAAACGCCGCTGCCCACCTTATTGCCGTAGTCGTTGACGAGGCTCCACAGCAAGGTGTTGGTCCCGGAGCTCAGGCCCGTCGTCCTCTGATGGAAAATCTTTTCTCCGAGCACGGTGAATACGTCGAGGTCCACGTTGGAACTGCCGCCCAAAACGATGTCGATGCTGACGGGGGCCGAACGGGCGGGGTTTGGATAGGGGACCATGTCCCGCTTGAAAGTTTCGGCCGTCACGGTCGTGACGGCGCCGACGCCCGGAGCGATGATGAAGGTGATGGTCTGCAGCGAGGCGATGTTGCCGCTTCCATCCTGCGGAACGACGCTGATCGTGTAGGTGTCGGTGCTGCTTTGCGCCGCGGTCGGGGTGAAGGTGACCGTGCTTCCCGATATGGAAACGGCCCCCGCGATGGCGCCGGCGGCCGTGCGGCTTAAGGAAACAGTGGTAGCCGCCGCGCCGGAGCCCGACGCCTCGTTGAGTATGATGGTGATGGAAGCGAATGTGCCCGAGGCCAGCGTGTCGCCGCCGCTCAGCGAGACGCTTTGCGAGTCGGCGCGAATCTGGGAGATCGAGGGGGCGGTGTTGTCGGTGGCGGTTTGCGCGGCGGTGCGGTCCACCGGCAGGGTCCCATGGATGAGGCCGTCGTTGTCGGACGTGTCGAGGGCTTGGTTGCCGAAGCCGTCCTTGGCGGAGAGCCCGATGCTGTAGACCCCCGTCGAGACCGACACGCCCGTGGAATCGGTGCCGTTCCAGGACTCCGCGTAGGTGCCGGCTTTGCGGTTGAAGGTCAGAACGGAGATGACGCTTACGGTGGTCGTGTCGATGGCGGTGCCGGCGGCGTTGAGGGCCTGGACATCGCCGCTGGAGTCCAGGGTGAACTGCCGCCCGGGCTTGGCGATGACGATGCGCACCACCGCGTCGCCGGTGATGGTGTAGTTGACGGTGGCCAGGTCGTTGGTCGGCGTCAAACCCACGGTCGTCAGGTTCATCACGCGTATGACGTCCACCGGCACGGTGAAAACGTCCGCGTAGCGCGTGGCGGGGCTTAAAAGGGGGTTGGTGATCACGAAGTGGGCGAAGTACAGGCCGTTTGGCACCACCGTCCCGGAGGAGTCCCGGCTGTACCAGGTCTCTTGGTTGGAAAATCCGGTGAGGGTCTCGCCGGAGCGGGGGGTGTGGTCGACGACGATGGTGGTGGTCGAGAAATTACCCGTGGGAAACCGGAAACCGTTGCCGTCCCGGGTGAACTGAGTGCCGGGGGGGTGGATTCTCATCGTCACTTCCGCGTCGGCATCCAGAAAGTATCTGAAGTTCCAAAGCTGGTTGAAGCCGAGCTGCGAGTTGCTGCCGTCGGTGCGGTTGATGGCGTTGTGGTTTCCCCCGGCGACGTCGTGCAGGAAGGAGTGGCAGAGGATGTTGGAGGCGTCGAAAATGCCCCCGGTCGTGCTGGATGCGACGATGACCGCGCAGAAGGAGCCTGGTCCTGTGCTGATGGTCACGCTCAGGCCGGTGGTGCCGTTATGCGTGTAGGAGGTGGTTCCGCCGACGAGCGGGTTGACGTCCAGGCCGAATTTAGTGAGAAGGAAATACCGTCCGGCCGGAGTGCCCGTGTCGTCCGAGACCCCTTCCCAGCTCGCCGTGAACAGGCTCGCGTCGTTGTTGGAAACGAGAGAGATGAAATCGAAATTGGCCTTGACCGCCGGGGGGGAGAGGAGCAGAAAAATAAAAAGCCCCAGGGCGCATGTCCCCGCGGCTTTCCAAACTCTTAAGGCGCCGGCAAAGAATTCCTTTGCGTGCTTCATAGCGTGTCGCACCCC
>JACQRQ010000046.1 GCA_016206405.1 Elusimicrobiota bacterium
GCGGGCTATTTTAAAAACGCCCAACGTCGAGGCCTTTGAGAAGCGCATCCAGGTGACCGGCATGATCTCCTCCGAGAAGGAGTCCAGCGGCGTTTTTATCTGCGGGGTGGAGCCCGAAAGAGACCTTCGCATCACCACCATGCACTCCTATTTATCCGCGGGAAGGTACGTGAGCGACGGGGCCCGGGAAATTTTCATCGGCGACGACTTGGCCGAGCAGCTGCATGCCGGCCTGGGCTCGGAGGTGGTGCTATTAGCCACCGCCAGCGACGGCAGTCTGGGGGCGGAAAAGCTGCGCGTCACCGGCCTTTTTCATTCCGGAAGCGAGTCGTTCGACGCCTACATCGTCTATGTTCCGCTTTCCGTTTTGCAGGGCATGCTGGTGGTGGAGGGGCAGGCCAACAACGTCGTGCTGCGCTTGAAGGACCCGCTGCGCCTGGAGGAAACTCGCGCGGCCCTCGTCGAGGCCTTGGGAAAAGAGCCCGTCAAGGCCGTGACGTGGGAGGAAATAGACCATGAGCTGGTGGCGGTGCGCGATTATCAAAACAAGGTGCTGGGCATCGTGCTTCTGATCGTGTTCTTGATCGTGGCCATGGGAATTTTAAACACCTTGCTCATGTCCATGTTCGAGCGCATCCGGGAATTTGGGCTCTTGAAGGCCATCGGCGCCAGGCCGGCGCGGATCGTCCGGCTGATTTTATTGGAGTCGTGTATCTTGGGAGCGCTCGGGAGCCTGCTGGGACTCTCGGGCGGAATCGCCCTTATCGTCTATTACCGCCGCGCCGGCTTGGCGCTTCCCATCGGAGAGGCGGTGCGCTATTTCATGCCCTTTCCGGCCGTATTGTACATGCGCTTTAATTGGCCGACGCATCTGGAGGCTTTGGCCGCCGTGTTCGTGAGCTGCGTTCTGGCGGCGCTCCCGCCGGCCTTCCGCGCCGCGCGGCTCAAGGCGGCGGACGCCCTGAGGCACATTTAATGGCCGCATTTTGGAAGCTGGTCTGGAGAAACGTGCTTCGCCACCGGCGGCGAAGTCTGCTCACCTGCGCTTCGATCGGTTTGGGGTTGGCGGCCGTGATGTTCGGCCAGAGCTTGATGAAGAGCATCCAGCGGCAGATGATACTCAAATCGACGGGAGTGATGTTCGGCCACCTGCAGATTCAGGTCCCGGGCGCGCGGGACCCCAAAGTGCCGGATAAATTGCTGGGCGATGCGCGGCGCTATTTGGATTTGCTGGCCAAGGACGCCCGCGTGGAGGCCGCCTCGACCCGGTTGTTATTTACGGGGCTGGTTTATTCCGCGGCCGCTTCCAGGGGCCTTTTGATCTGCGGCGTCGAACCGGAGCAGGAAAAACGCTTGTCGATCATTCCCAACTATTTGACGCAGGGGCGCTATTTGGGGCAATCGCCCCGGGATATTTTCATCGGCGACAAGCTCGCGGACGAGCTGGACACCCACGTGGGAGAAAAGCTCGTCGTCTTGGCGCAATCAAAAAACGGCGAGCTCAATTCGGAGCTCTTCCGCGTGGCGGGGCTGTTCCACTCGGGGAGCCTTTCCTTCGACGCCCAAATAGCGTATGTGCCTATTTCCATGGCGCAGAAGCTGCGCGGCGCCGAGGGACAGGTGAGCTATGTCGTGGCGCGGCTCACGGATGTGGACCTGTCCCTGGAGGCGGCGCGGGAGTGGGCGGATCGCTTGAAGGATTTCGGAGTGCGGGTGCTTTCTTATGAGGACATCGCTCTGGAGATCGTCGGGGTTCAGAAATTCGAGGACGCGATCATGATCGTGGCGCTGATCATCATTTTTTCCATCGTCGGCCTGGGCATCTGGAACACGATCTCCATGTCCTTTTTCGAGCGCATCCGGGAGTTCGGCCTGCTCAGGGCCATCGGGGCCCGCCCTGCCCTTGTTTTCAAGCTTTTGGTGGCGGAATCCGCCCTGATGGGTCTTTTGGGAATTGTCTCCGGTCTCGTCCTTGGAGGCTGGATGATCGCTTATTTCGGCCGCTACGGTCTGGACTTGACGCTCAAGGAGGCGATGTCCTATTTTATTCCTTTCGAAGCCGTGATTTACCTGCATCCCGTTTGGCGCCTGCATTTGTGGGCCGTTTTCGGCTCGTTCACCGTCTGCATACTGGCTTCGCTGGGGCCGGCGATCCGGGGGGCGCGGCTGGCGGTCGCCAAGGCGCTGCAGCATATTTAGGCTCCGTCACGAAATTAATGACCAAAGATGCAGCCTCTCATTGAGATTCAGAAGGTCACAAAGATTTACGAAGCCGCCGCCAAGGTGAGGGCCGTGCACGATTTCAGCGCCGATATTTTTCCGGGCGAATTCGCCGCCATCGCCGGGCCTTCCGGCTCCGGGAAATCCACGCTCTTAAACCTCATCGGCACTTTGGACACCCCCACGCGCGGCGAAATTTTATTTGAGGGACGGCGGGTGAGCCAGCTCACGGAAAATCAATTGGCGGATTTTCGCCTGCGTTCCCTGGGATTCGTGTTCCAGGCGTTCAATCTCATTCCTGTTTTGACGGCTTTCGAGAACGTGGAATACGTCTTGATTCTGCAGGGGGTGCCGAAAGCGGAGCGTTCGGCCAAGACCCTGGAGGCCCTTAAATGGGTGGGGCTCGACAAGCTGGCTGATCGCAGGCCGGATCTTTTATCGGGAGGCCAGCAGCAGCGCGTCGCGGTGGCCCGCTCCATCGTGCACCGCCCGCTTTTGGTCCTGGCCGATGAGCCTACGGCTAATTTGGACTCCAAGACCTCGGCGGAGCTCATGGATTTGATGGCGGATTTAAATGAGAAGCACGGCATCACATTTTTGTTTTCGAGCCACGATCCTCTCGTTCTTTCAAGGGCCAAGCGCGTCATCTACATCCGGGACGGCATGCTGCAGGCCAATGAAAGCTAGGCCCGGCTCGAAGTTCCTTTGGCTTGCGCTTTTCGCGGCCGCGCTGCCGCGGCCCGCCGGGGCGGCGCAGACGGAGGCATCCGGCTATCTCAAGGAATTTTACAGGCGCGGGCGTTCCCCCTTGGACCATAGCCCTTATTGGCTGAGCCTGACCCGCGCGCGCTTGACCCTGGAAAATACCTCCGATTTGGTTTTTGATTCCCGCCTGAAGCTGCATCTGGATTACGACCATGAGCTTCGGAGCGGCACGTTCCTTAAGTCGCCGGAATTCAAGACTTTCGGGCTCGGGGAGCCTCCGGGCTTTTGGGATTTGGAGCGCACCGTGAGCGCCCGCGGCGGCCGGCGCTACCGCCATCTTTTGTACCGCGCCTGGGCCGGGATCGACCGCGGGGCGGATCAAATCCGCGCGGGAAGGCAGAGAATCGCCTGGGGAACGGGCAAACTGTGGAACCCGACCGATTTCATCAATCCCTACCAACCGACCGCGCCGGAGCGGGACGAAAGGCGGGGGGTGGACGCCTTTTCCTGGCGGCACGGCTTCGGGGACTTGAGCCAGGGCACGCTGGTCTATACCTTCGCGGGCAACTGGAGCGAGACGGATTTATTGGGAAGGTTCCGGAGCAATGCGCGCGGAGTCGATATGTCGCTCATGGGAGGCAAGGTGTCGGCTGCGTCCTCCGGCGTGGCCGCAAGCGCCTCCAGTTGGATGGCGGGCGGAGATTTTTCAGTCGACATGTTGGACGGCAACCTGCATGGCGAGGCGACCTACACGGATTTAAGACGCCGCTCCGCCTACTGGAAGACGCTCATCGGCTACGAATACATGTTTCCAGTCAACCCGCCGGTGGGCTGGCTCAGGGACGTCTGGGTTCTGGGGGAGTATTACC
>JACQRQ010000051.1 GCA_016206405.1 Elusimicrobiota bacterium
CGCGGTTTTCGGATTTTTCGGGGAAAATCTTGCGCGTCGGGAATTTGCAATGGCAGGGGATTAAAAGCTAAAACTTCCCTGCTTTGCATGGAGTTTTTGGGAGGGGCTATGCCTGAGTATCCGAAGCGGCTCTACATGATCGTCCATCCGATCAACGCGTTGTTGGCCTCGCAGTTGAGCCCGGAGCAGTTCGCCCAGCACTACACATTGGGCAGCGCCAAGCATTACGAGGGCAAGGTGATCTTCGCCGAGATCGACGCCGCCTTCCGCGATCCGTTTTTCCCCATAGACGAGTACCTGGCGTTGACCGTGCCGCACGCCGACGGCAAGCCCAAAAAGACAAAATTCATCTGCTCTTACGCGGTGCTGGAACACGTGGACTTGAAGGCCCTGCGCGCCCTTTACCTGGTGACCACCAACGGCAAGTCCCTCAAGCTCGATTCGACGCCCTATTCCGCGGTCAACGAGCCGGGCATGGTGCGCATCTACCAGGAAATCGCTCCGTTGACGAACCTCGTGGCCTCCACGCTCGACCAGCGCGCCTTCGGGCGGTATCTGACGACCGAGGCGCGCGCCAAGGGGGCTCCCAAGATCTGCTTCACGCAGTACGAGTTTAACGTCGATGAGTTTATGGAGAGAAACCGGGACGCCGCCATGCTGCGCTGCGCGCTCCCGAAGACGCACCCCTCGCTTCTCCACGAATACCTCGGCGAACTGCGGGCCGATCCGGGCAAGGCGACCAAGACCATCAATCTGAACTCGACGCTGGCCGACGCGCCCTACACTTTGGTGCGGCATGGCTTCTGGTTCGCCGCGCCCAAGGAGTTGGTGTTTTTCCCGATGCCGTCGGTCGCCGAGCTCTCGCGGGACCACTATGACTGGTGGCGCTTCGCCAATTGACGGGAGAGGGACGAAATCGGACCAGATTTTGACGACGGACGGCGTAAAGATTAGGGGAATTGTTCCATGGATTCGATGACGACGGCGCTGGCCCTCGTTTTCGGCGTCTCCGCCGCCTCTCTGGCGGCCGCGTATTGGCTCATCCGGTGGGTGATGGCCAAGGACACCGGCTCCCCGGAGATGCGCCGGATATCCGATGCCATTAAGGCCGGCGCCGAAGCCTTCCTTAAGCGCCAGAACAAGACGATCGGCGTCTTCGCCGTGTGCTTGGCGGCGCTCATCTTCGTCCTGTACGCCTTCGTCCGGCAGCCGAACGAGCACGATCCGGCCGGCGCCGTCGCGCTGGCTTTCTGGACCACGCTTTCCTTCGCCGCCGGCGCCGCGTGCTCGGTCGTCGCGGGTTACGTCGGCATGTGGATATCCATTCGCACCAACATCCGCACGGCATCGGCCGCGCGTTCCTCTTTAAACGACGCTCTCCAGGTAGCTCTCCGCGGCGGCGCCGTCTCGGGACTTTTCGTGACGGCGATGTCGCTTTTGGGCGTGGGCGGGCTCTTCGCCCTGCTCAAGCTCATCGGCTACGAAATTTCAAAGATTCCGTTTATGATCGTGGGCTACGGCTTCGGCGCCTCCTTCGTGGCGCTCTTCGCCCAGCTCGGCGGCGGCATTTACACCAAAGCCGCCGACGTGGGAGCGGACTTGGTCGGCAAGGTCGAGGTCGGTATTCCTGAGGACGATCCCCGCAATCCGGCCGTCATCGCCGATTTGGTGGGAGACAACGTGGGCGACTGCGCCGGCCGCGGCGCCGACCTCTTCGAGTCCACCGCCGCCGAAAACATCGGGGCGATGATTTTGGGCGTGTCGCTGATGCCGGTCTTCGGTTGGAAGGGGGTGCTCTTTCCCCTGGTGGCCCGGGCTCTGGGCATCGCGGCCTCGATCGCGGGCGTCTTGGCCGTCCGCACGGACGACAGCGAGGACCCTATGGACGCGCTCAACCGGGGCTATTACCTCGCGTCCGCGCTGGCGATGGCGGGATTCGCCTTCGCGGCTTGGTGGCTGCTCTCCACGCCGCAGGCGCCGTCGGCGTGGTGGAAGTACGCCCTTTGCGGCGCCGTGGGCATTTTGACTTCGCAGGCCTTCGTCTATATCACGCAGTACTACACCGAATACCGCTACAATCCGGTCAAATCGATCGCCGAGAGCTCCGAGACGGGACCGGCGACCAACGTCATCGCCGGCGTCGCCGTCGGCCTGGAATCCACGGCCGTGCCGGCGCTTGTCATCTCGGCCGCCATTCTCGCCTCCTACCAGCTTGGTTCCTCGGCCCTGGGAGAGGCGGCCATGGGCGGCCTGTTCGGCACCGCGGTGGCGACCATGGGCATGCTCGGCACCGCCGCCTATATCCTGGCGATGGACACCTTCGGACCGATCACCGACAACGCCGGCGGCATCGTCGAGATGTCGCGCCAGCCGGAGGATATCCGCCGCAAAACCGACCGGCTCGACGCGGTGGGAAACACCACCAAGGCTCTCACCAAGGGCTACGCCATCGGCTCGGCGGCGCTGGCGGCGTTCCTGCTTTTCTCGGCATACCTGGATGAAATCTACAACTACACCGGCCGGCGCATCAGCGTGGACCTGTCCAAACCCGAGGTCTTCGTCGGCGCCTTGCTCGGGGCGATGCTCGTGTTCTTGTTTTCTTCGATGGCCATCCGCGCGGTCGGCAAGGCCGCCTTTTCGGTGATTCAGGAAGTGCGCCGCCAGTTCAGGGAGCGCCCGGGGATTATGGAAGGCGCCGAGGATCCGGACTATGGGCAGTGCGTGGACATCGTCACCATCGGGGCGTTGAAGGCCATGGTCCTGCCGGGCCTCTTGGCCGTGTGCGGTCCCATCGGCGTGGGGCTGGCCTTCCGCGGCTTCATCAGCGAGGCTCAACCCACCATCGCGGCCGAGGCGGTGGCCGGCCTGCTCATGATCGGCACGGTGGCGGGCATCCTGATGGCCCTATTTTTCAACAACGCGGGAGGGGCCTGGGACAACGCCAAGAAGTACATCGAAACCGGGGCCCACGGCGGCAAGCGTTCCGATCCCCATAAGGCCGCCGTCGTGGGAGACACGGTGGGCGATCCCTTCAAGGACACGGCCGGCCCGTCTCTGCACGTGCTCATCAAGCTTTTGGCGACCATCACACTCGTTCTCGCGCCCCTTTTCCTCTAAAGTCCTTAAAGTCCTTTCGCCCCGCGAGTGAATGGGAAGGCCTATTCGTCCTGCGCGTCGCTCACTCGAATAGAGACCTTCGCCGGTTCGGCCGCAATTTCCTTCCATTTTCCTTTCACGACCGAAAACTCGCTTTGAAACTGCCATGAATCCAAGTCGATTCCGTCCTTGCCTTCGACCGGGCCTGATATTTCGATCTGCAGTTGAACGCTGATTTTCTGCGGACTGGACGGATCGATGACCGGGATGGCGTTGACGATAAATCCCCATTTCTTGAATTCTTGGACTTCGCCGGCAGCCGTTTTAACTTTGTAGCCGCGATCGCCGCCCGTCACGTAATTGGCCTGGGATCCGTCGGCGACGGCGGTCGAGGCCCGCTCCGCCGCTGCGGTAGGCGTAGGCGTTTGGAGAAAACCAGCGGCGCAAAGCCTGGCTCAGCAGGCGATACAGCAGCAAATCCACGATTCTCTCCTCCCACGGGAAGAGATAAATCGTTCTCGCCTTTTTGCCGCAGCGGCGACGCAGGGCGACTCCCGGCCTGAAATGAAAGCGCCGCTCGCTCAAAGATTTATGGAGAGCGTCGAGATTATGGAGGCCGCGCTGCGCGAAGTCATAGAGCGTATTTTGATCGGTGGAGACGGCCAGGGCTTTGCGCCAGGAGAACAGCGATTTTGTGTAGACGCGCAGGCAGGCCTTGTAGAGTTCCGTTTCGTTATATAAGTTGTTCCAACGAATGGGTTCCATAGGCCTGCTTCGTGATCGTACTATTTTCAATC
>JACQRQ010000009.1 GCA_016206405.1 Elusimicrobiota bacterium
CTTTCCTGCAGCAAGAGGCTCTCATTTACCATCAACCGCTCTTTCAATGGCTGTTGGCGCGCAAGCCGGATCGCGTTGTTGGTCTGGGTTTTTTTGTTTACGACATCACCGGGGAAGCCAAGGTCTTTGACCTTCTGGCCGATTGGTTTGAGTCCCAAAACAACCCGGAAAGAAGCCTGAAAGAGCGCCAATTTGCCCGGAGTTTGACTCGGAAAGACCCTCTCCGGCGACCTGCGGCTCAAAACCCATAGGACCATGACCGCTGACAAGCAAATGTGGTAACATGACTTAATGCTTAAATCCGTCTTTGAATCCGTTTTTGGCACCAAAAGCGCGCGGGATATCAAAAAAATCGCCGGCCTGTTGGAACAAACCAGCGCCTTCGCCGCTGCGATGGAGGCATTAAGCGACGCGGCCCTGAAATCCAAGACCGATGAATTCAGAAACCGCCTTGCCGAGGGCGAAGCGCTTGACGCCCTGCTCTGCGAGGCCTTTGCCGTAGTCCGCGAAGCGTCCAAAAGAGCCATCGGGCTCAGGCATTACGACGTGCAGATTCTGGGCGGCATCGTGCTTCACCAGGGCAAAATCGCCGAAATGAAAACCGGCGAGGGAAAAACTTTGGTAGCCACTCTGCCCCTGTACCTCAACGCCCTTCGGGGAAAGGGCGCGCACGTGGTCACCGTCAACGACTATCTAGCCAAACGCGACCGGGAGTGGATGGGCCCCGTTTTCGAGTTTTTGGGACTGAGCGTCGGGTATGTCCAGCACGATATGCCTGGCTCCGAACGCAAGCTGGCTTATGGCTGCGACGTAACCTACGTCACCAATAATGAAATCGGCTTCGATTACCTGCGGGACAATATGGCCACCTCCAATCGGAGAGAGTCCTCCGGGAGCTGCACTACGCGGTCATTGACGAGGTGGACTCCATCCTGGTCGATGAAGCCAGAACGCCCCTGATCATTTCCGGTCCGGCCGAAGAATCGACGGACAAATACTATATCATCAACCAGATCATCCCCCGGTTGCGCGCGCGCATGATCACGGAAAAGGAGGAGATCGACGCCAAGTACTCCGGAGAAGATTTGGGAAAAGGCTATGACGCCATCGTGGATGAAAAGAATCATACGGTGGTCACGACCGAAGAAGGCGTCGCCAAATGCGAAAAATTATTGGGGGTAACCAACCTTTACGATGACATCCAATCCGAATGGGTGCATCACATCACGCAAGGGCTTCGGGCGCATCATTTGTTCAAGAAAGACGTCGCCTACGTCGTCAAAGACGGCGAGATCATGATCGTCGATGAATTTACGGGGCGCTTGATGCCCGGGCGCCGCTGGTCGGACGGCCTGCACCAGGCCGTGGAAGCCAAGGAAAGCCTGCGCATCAAGGAAGAAAATCAAACCCTGGCCACCATCACTTTCCAAAATTTCTTCAAGCTCTACGGGAAAATCGCCGGAATGACGGGAACCGCGTCGACGGAGTCCGAGGAATTCTGGTCCATTTACAAGCTCGACGTGGTGGAGATTCCCCCCAATCAGATCGTCATCCGCGGCGATTTTCCCGACCTCATCTACCGGACGGAGAGAGAAAAAAACAACGCCATCGTCCAGGAAATCGAGGAGCTTTGGAAAAAATCGCGGCCCGTTCTGGTCGGCACGCGGTCCATAGAAAAATCCGAGATGTACTCCACGGCGCTGCGCAAAAAGGGCATCCCCCACCAGGTCCTCAACGCCAAGTACCATGAGATGGAGGCCAACATCATCGCCCAGGCGGGCAAAAAGGGAGCGATCACCATCGCCACCAATATGGCGGGCCGGGGAACCGACATCGTTTTGGGGGGCAATCCGCCCGAACCGCAGGAACAGAAACATGTTATTTCCGTCGGGGGGCTGCACGTGCTGGGCACGGAACGCCACGAAGCCCGGCGCATCGACAATCAGCTTCGCGGACGCTGCGGCCGCCAAGGCGATCCCGGAAGCTCCCGCTTTTACCTTTCCTTAAACGACGAGCTGTTGAGGCTCTTCGGCTCGGAGCGCATCGCCTCGGTCATGGAAAAACTCGGCATGGAAGAGGGCGAAGTCATTGAAAGCAAGCTGGTCAGCCGGCAGATCGAGGCGGCCCAAATGCGCGTGGAAGGCATGAACTTCGATATCCGCAAGCAGCTTTTGGATTACGACAACGTCATGAATAAGCAGCGCGAGGTCATCTACAAGCTTCGGAATCAAATTTTGGACAACGAAGACGTCTCCGAAAGAATCGCCGCCATGCGGGAAGAGTCGATCGAGGAAAAACTTGATCTATGGGCCCCCGAGAAGGCTCACCCGGAAACCTGGGATTTGCCCAGCCTTAGAGCCTACGTTGAGCGCAGTTTCGGCCTGCCGTGGCCGCAGCAAGAGGCGCTTCAACTGAGCCGCCCGGAGCTCAAAGAAAGGCTTTTGGAGGCCGTGCAGACTCATTATCAGAACCGGGTGGATGAATTTCGGGATCGCGAAGTTGATTTTAAAGAGCTGGAATACATGGTGCTTCTGCAGGTGATCGATCATGCCTGGAAAAACCACCTCTATTCGCTCGACCAACTCAAAAAAGGCATCACTCTGCGGGCTTACGGGCAGAAAGATCCCTTGGTGGAGTATCAGAGGGAATCCTTCGGCCTTTTTTCCGACATGATGACCCATATCCGCGAACAGACCGTCGAATACCTGTTCCGCATCAAAGCGCCGCCGGCCGTCCGCCGCTCCACCGTCCCCGTCGCCGCCGACGGAAAAAAAGCCGCCGCCGCCCCCGCTCCAACCGCGCCGGCCGGCCGCCATCTCAAGAAAATTGGGCGCAACGATCCATGCCCTTGCGGCAGCGGAAAAAAATATAAAAAATGTCATGGGCTGTGAGCCGCGCGGTCCGGCGATAAAATTCGCAGGATCGTGCGCCGCCTCCGGCATTCTGCTCACCTTGTGCTTCCCGAAATTTAATCTGGGGTGGCTCGCATGGACGTCTCTCCTGCCCTTGACGCTGGCGGTATTGACCCCCGGCGCGCCCAAGCGCAGCTTTTACGGGGGCTGGCTGGCTGGCGCCCTCGCGTATGCGGGCATTCTTTATTGGATTATTCCCACTTGCCGCATGGGCAACGTTTCTTGGCCCCTGGCCGCCTTGGCCCTGCTGGCGCTTTCCTTATATATGGGACTATTTGTCGGATTATGGGCCGCTGGAACGGCTTGGGCGGGCCTGCATTTGCCCTCGGCTGGAATTGCCCTGATGGGGGCGGCGCTGTGGACAAGCCTTGAATTCATCAAAGGCAGCCTTTGGGGCGGATTTCCCTGGATGCTGTTGGGCTATTCGCAGTGGCGGTTTCCCCCCATCATGCAGATTTGCTCCATCACCGGCATATACGGTTTGGGTTTTGTCATCACGCTGGTCAACGTGACTTTGGCGCTCGCGATTTCGCGAAGGCAGGCGCGCGCCAATCCGGCCATGTGGGCCCCTGCGGTTTTGGCTCTGGCGTTCAGCTTCAGCTACGGTTATCAAACCCTCAGGCACAATCCGGCCGGCGCGGCGTCCCCGGGACCGCAAAGCAGAATTTGCATCCTCCAACCCAATATCGACCAATACAAAAAGTGGAACGCCGAATATGAAAAGGAATCCCGTGAAAGTTTGACCCGACTTGCGGAGCAAGCTGCCGTTGTCAAGCCGGAACTTATCGTCTGGCCGGAGGCGTCTCTGCCGGGCTGGTGGAACGATCCTGATTATGCCCTTTGGCTCTCCGCGCTGGCCCGAAAAAGCGGCGCCTACCACTTGGTTGGAACGCCGCTGGCTGACTCGCGGGGACATCGCAACGCCGCGATTTTAATCAGCCCGCGGGGAGCGTGGGAAAACTCATATTTCAAACAACACCTGGTTCCATTCGGCGAGCAAATCCCCTTCCCATTCCTTGAAGGCTTCATTCCCGTGCTCAACGCTTTGGGCGGCGTCTCGGCAGGGAGTCGAGGACAAATGCCGATGCCCTCGCCCGTAGGCACGTTGGGAGTCAATATTTGCTATGAAGCCATTTTCCCGGCGATTTCCCGTCGCGCCGCGCAAAACGGCGCCCATATTCTGGTAAACCTCACCAACGACGCCTGGTATTTGGAAACGGCGGCGCCCTATCAACACTGGGTCATGAATGTGGCGAGGGCCATTGAAACGCGGCGATGGGTGATTCGCAGCGCCAATACCGGCATCTCCGGGGTCATCGATCCCTACGGCAGGATAATAGCCCAGACGCGTCTGCAGGTCCGCGATGTCTTGGAGTTTACGGCGCCTTCGGGAGCCCCGGCGGCCGGCACCGTTTATTCCCGATTCGGAGATTTTTTCGTATACTTTTGCGCGGGTTATTGCCTGCTTTGTTGGGGCATCTTTAGCCTGAGACAAGCGCTCCGGCAGCCGTAGGCGAAGGCTTTCCCCCCATGCGCATCGCCTTTTCCAGCCTTTACCGAGTCGACATGGCCGGTCATGTTTTCGCCACCGAAAAATTCCTCGGCACGGCCGAAAGGCTCGCGCGCTTAAAAGTCATTTCAAGCGCAGACCTTTGGGAACCTCCGGAATCGTCACGGAAAGACCTGTTATCCGTCCACACGCCGCGGTGGGTGGACAACGCCGTCGCGGGCCGCCTGTCTCCATTTGAAATGGCCCGGCTGGAAATTCCACAGTCTCCGGAGATCGTGAGCGCGCACCTGCGGGCCGTCTCCGGAACCCTGGAAGCCTGCCGCCAAGCCATGCGCACCGGGCTGGGCCTGCATATCGGCGGCGGCTCCCACCACGCTTTTCCGGACCATGGGGAAGGGTTCTGCATGTTCAACGATTTAGCCGTGGCCGCGCGAAAAATGCTGGATGGAAAGCGCCTGCGCTCGGTCATGATCGTCGACTTGGACGTGCACCAGGGCAACGGAACGGCTTTCATCTTCCTTGGAGATCCTCGCGTGTTCACCTTTTCCATGCATCAACAAGACCTCTATCCGGAAAAGAAGGAAACAAGCACTCTGGACATCGGCCTCAAGGCCGGGACCCGCGATGAAAGATATCTGGCCATTTTGAAAGAGAACCTCCCCCCGCTTCTGGAATCCCGCCATCCTGACCTAGTCATTTACCAAGCCGGCGCCGACGTGTACGAAAAAGACCGCCTGGGAGGTCTTAAATTATCAATACAAGGGGTTCAAGAAAGAGATAAAATAGTGTATGAAAGCTGCCGGAATTTTAAGATTCCGGTGGCCGTGACTTTGGGCGGCGGCTACGCGGCGGAGTTGCGGGACACGGTTGAAATCCATTGCAACACCCTTCGCCTGGCGATCCGATGCCTAGCCCGTCCCAGACCTTAAAATAACATCCCATGTTTAAAGAAACGGCCGAGGAATTGAACCGGATAAAAGGGTCCTTCGTCCCGCTCCAAAAACTTCTCAAACTGGATGAAAAACACGCCCGGATACAAGCCCTGGAGGCGGAGACGGGGCGCTCCGGCTTTTGGAATGATTCCCAAGAGGCCCGAAAAAAAACCGTGGAGTTGGACCGGTTAAAAAAGGAAATCCAGGAATGGCGCGGCATCGCCGGCCGGTTGGAGGACGCGCAAACCCATTTGGAATTAGCGCAGGAGGCGGGCGACGAGAAGGAATTGAAGGAAGTCTCGCAAACGCTCAAGACGCTTCAAGAGCAGGTGCAAGCCCTGGACGGACGCCTGAAATTATCCGAACCGCATGATCACTGCTCCGCCATTCTCAGCCTGCATGCCGGGGCCGGAGGCACGGAAGCCTGCGACTGGGCCCAGATTCTGCTCAGGATGTATCAAAGGTGGGCCGAAAAAAAGGGCTTCGCGGTGTCCATCACGGACATTTTGATGGGAGAGGAAGCAGGCGTCAAGCGCGTCTCGCTTCTCATTGAAGGCGACTACGCCTACGGCTTTCTTAAGGGCGAATCAGGAGTGCACCGCCTGGTCCGGATTTCCCCTTTCGACTCCAATAAGCGGCGCCATACCTCGTTCGCGTCCTGCGATGTTCTGCCCGACATCGAAGACGACATCCAGATCGAAATCCGGGACTCCGACATCGAAGTCGATACCTACCGGGCGGGTGGGGCCGGCGGCCAGAATGTCAACAAGGTTGAAACAGCCGTGCGCATCACCCATCTGGCCACTGGATTCGTCGTGGCCTGCCAGTCCCAACGCTCCCAGCTTCAAAATAAGACCACGGCGCTGAAAATGCTCAAGGCGAAGTTGTTCGAGCTTGAAATGGACAAAAAACGCTCCGCTCTTGAAAAACACTACGACGAAAAGGGAGATATCGCCTGGGGGCATCAAATCCGCTCGTATGTTTTTATGCCCTACCAAATGGTTAAGGACCTCAGGACCGGCTCGGAAACCTCGGACGTGCAGGGGGTTATCGATGGAAATATCGACCCTTTCATCCAAGCCCATTTAACTTGGAAAGCGGCCGGCCGATGATCTTTTTCCGGACGCCTTTGCATGATTGAAATCGAAAAAAGACTTTTGGGAATGGTGGCGATGCTTGCCGGCATTATCCTTACGGGCACGCTCGGCTACCATTTCATCGAACGGTGGCCGTTGTTTGATTCCCTTTACATGACGATCATCACTCTGACGACGGTCGGTTACGGAGAGACGCACCCTTTGAGCACCGCCGGCAGGGCGTTTACGCTGGGTTTGCTCGTTTTCGGAGTCAGCACCATCGCCTACGGCCTGTCCAACTTCACCGCCTTCATCGTCGAGGGCGAATTTTCGGAGCTTTTGAGGAGACGACGCATGAACGCCAAACTGAATGAATTGTCGGATCATTACATCATTTGCGGCGGCGGCGCCAGCGCGCAGCCCATTATCGATGAGCTCAGGAAAACCGGTCACAACTTCGTCGTCATAGAAAAGGATCCGGAGCGAATCCGCCATTTACGGGATGCGGGCGTCCTGGTTCTGGAAGATGACGTCACCGAGGACAGCGTTCTTGAAACCGCCGGCATACAGCGCGCCAAGGGACTTTTCAGCACCCTGCATGATGACCGAGACAATATTTTCGTGACCCTCACCGCCAGGGAATTGAATCCAAAATTGAGAATTGTCGCCCGCGAGCAGGGAGTCGCCAGACAATCGAAGCTTAAGCGCAGCGGCGCCGACGCGGTGGTCAATCCGGGGTTTATCGGGGGGCTGCGCATGACCTCGGAAATGATCCGCCCGGCCGCCGTGGGGTTTCTCGACGCCATGATCCGCGACAAAAATTCCACGGTGCGGTTTGAGGAGATTCAAGTGCCGGAACAATGCTCGCTCAACGGCCAAGCGATTCAAAAACTCAACAAGCCGGAGGGCGACGCCGCTTTGGTGCTCGCCGTAAGAGCGCGCGACAGCGAGCGTTTTGAGATCAATCCTCACCAGACGCGCAAACTTCAAGGCGGGGACGTTTTGGTGGTGTTGGGCAGCTTGGATCATCTCGAAGAGCTGCGCAAGACCCTTCGCGCCAACTGATGCCGTTTCCGGACATCGCGTCGATCGAAGCCGAACCGATTCATTGTCCTCTTAAAATCCCGTTCGCTATCGCCGGAGGCGCCCAAGCCGCCGCCGACAACGTTTTCATCCGAATCGTTTTGTCGGATGGAACAGCCGGCTACGGGGAGGCGGCCCCGCTTCCGGCCTTTAACGGCGAGACCCAAACCCAAGCTCTACGCGCCATTGAGAGCGCCAAAACAGAATTATTAAGAAAAACACCGGTCTCTTTGAGGCGCTGCTCTCAAATCCTCAAAAAAATAATCGGACATAGCGCCAGCGCCAGGGCGGGGTTGGAAATGGCTCTTCTGGACGCCTGGACCCGGCGCATGAAGATTCCGCTGCGATATTTTTTCGGCGGATTCAGCTCCCGGCTGGAAACGGACGTGACCGTTCCCTTGATGCCGCTCCGGGCCGCAAGCCGATGGGCATCCTCCTGGCGCCGGAAAGGCTTCACGCGGCTTAAAATAAAGCTGGGCTCCGGTTTTTCCGAAGATTTGGAGCGGGTCGTTGCGGTGCACCGCTCGGCGCCTCAATGCGGGCTCATTCTGGACGCCAATGCGGGCCTGCGGCTTTCCAGCGCCAAGAAACTTATCGACCAACTGGAGCGGCGCGGTATTTCTCCCATCCTTTTTGAGCAACCGCTTCCCGCAGATGATTGGAAAGGCATGGCCCGCCTCACCCAAGAGAGTCCGGTTCCTATTTGCGCCGATGAAATGGTGTCGTCGGCCAAAGAGGCCCTGCGCGCCGTCCATGAAAAAGCCGCGCGCGCCATCAACGTCAAGCTGATGAAGTGCGGGCTCTGGGAGGCCCTCCAAATCGTTTCCATCGCCAGGGCGGCCGGGGCGCAGCTCATGCTGGGAGGCATGCTGGAGTCTCACTTGGCGATGACAAGCGCCGCCCATTTCGCCGCCGGTTTGGGCGGCTTCAGCTACATCGACTTGGATTCGCCCCTTTTTTTCAAGGAAGACCCGGTGTCCCCCGCCCGCCACCTGCGCGCATGCGTCTACGATTTGTCGGGCATTTCCTCCGGAATCGGCGTCGTCCCGAAAATATTCAAATGATCGCGATTGGGCCATGAACTCCATCGAGGAAGAATACGCCGCGGCTCAGGATCGCGCCGCTTGGGCCGACCTGAGCCACTGGGGAAAAATCCGTTTCAGCGGGCCGGATGCCGTCGATTTTTTGCAGGGTCTGACGACCAACGACCTTCGCCGCTTGAAGCCCCGGGAAGGGCTTGTGACCTGCCTCCTGACCCCCAAAGGCAAATTGCTCGCCGATTTCGAGCTTTACCATCTGGAAGACGGCCTCTTGGCGCTGGCGCTGCCTCAAGCGGCGCGCAACTTATCCGGCGCCTTGGCAAAGCTCATCCTCCTCAGCGACACGCGCATGCAGGACATCACAAATGAGTGGAACCTTTTTTATCTGACCGGTCCGAAGGCCGCGCTCCTCTTGCAGACCCTTTTCGGACCGTGCGGGGATTTGAGCCCCTACCGGACGCGCTCCATTAAATGGCGGGGGACGGATCTTTTTTTGATCGCCCACTCGCGCCTCTCTGCCCAGGGCAAGCTCGTCTTGTCGCCGGCCGCGAAATCCGAAGAATTACAGGGTCGAATTCAAGAGGCCGGGGAGGCGATGGGTCTGATCAAAATGAGGCCGGAAACTTTCAATATCCTGCGCGTGGAGGCCGGGATACCGGCCTATGGA
>JACQRQ010000048.1 GCA_016206405.1 Elusimicrobiota bacterium
CGCTTTTCAATGGGTTTGGCGTAACGCTCGCCGCGCACGACGGTCTGGACATAGATGCCGGGGGTATGGACCCTCTCGGGATCGAGCGCCCCCGCGGCGGCGACCGATTCGACTTCCGCGATCGTCGTCTCCGCGGCGGTGGCCATCACGGCGTTGAAATTCCTGGCGGTTTTGCGAAAAACGAGATTGCCCATCTCATCCGCCTGGTGGGCCCTCACAAAGGCGAAGTCGGCTCCGAGAGGCTTCTCCAAGACGTGCCACTTCCCGTCGATCTGGCGCGTTTCTTTGCCTTCGGCCACGACCGTGCCGTAGCCGGTGGGGGTGTAAAAACCGCCGATGCCGGCGCCCTGGGCCCGGATGCGCTCGGCCAGAGTCCCCTGAGGCGTCCACTCCACTTCCAGCCTGCCTTCCAGGACCAGCTTTTCAAATACGGCGCACTCTCCGCCGTACGACATGATCATCTTTTTCACCTGGCCGTTTTTGAGCAGCAGGCCGATGCCGTGCTCGTCCGTCCCGGCGTTGTTGGAGATCAAAGTCAGGTTCTTCACCCCGGCATCCGCCAGGGCCCGGATGAGATTCTCCGGGATCCCGCACAGGCCGAACCCTCCCAGCATGATGCTGGCCCCGTCGAAAACCCGGCGCACGGCCTCCTTGGAACTCCCGGCTATTTTGGACATTTAACCCTTGCGACGGCGCTCCGCTATTTGAGGCAAGTGAAAACGAAATGCGGCGGCAAGTTTCTCAACTCCAGCTGCGTATCCACCTCGCGGAAATAGTATTTCAGCAGCGGGATCAGGTGCGTCGTGAACTGATAGGCCACGAAGCGGCCCCCGCGATTGAGCAGGCCGCACGTCTTGCCCAGCAAACGGCGCCGCCCCGGGGGATCAAAAAAACTGAACGGAATTCCGGAGACGATCACGTCAGCGCCGTCCAGGCGCTGCGCCCGGAGTATTTCGTCGATATTCTGGACGTCTCCCTGGACGACGCGCAGCTTGGGATCGCGGATACGGTTTAGAGCCTTCACGAAATTCGCGTTTCTTTCCACCGCCACCAGAACGCCGTCGGCGGGCAGCTCCGCCAAGATGCGCCGCGTGATCACGCCCTCCGCCGGGCCATACTCCACGACGACCCGGGCTCGCTTGATGTCCATCGCCTTGAGGACCCTCTTGATCACGTACTTGGTGCTCGGAGCGACGGAGGCGACGGCTTTGTCCCGCAAAAACGCCGCCAAATACGAGAATGGGCTGTCCGGATTGTACTCCAAAAGCCTGGGCTTGTTCTCCGTCCTGGCCAAGCGAATTTCCTTTTTCATCAGCATTTTGAGGCCAAGGCAGCCGTTTTTAAACAGCTTCTCGACATCCTGATCGAAAAAACCCTCAATCTGGTCCAAGAAGTCCCTGTCCGTCGCCCGCATTACACGCCCGCCAGCACTTTCTTGCCTTTGGGCTTGAGGAAGGCTTCGCGGTTGAGCAAGTCGGCCTTGTCGGTCTTTTCCCAGGTGAAATCGGCCTCGCTGCGGCCGAAGTGGCCGTAGGCCGCGGTCTTCTGGTAAATAGGCCGGCGCAGCTTGAGATGCTGGATGATGTCCCTGGGAGTCAAGCCGAAATTTTTTCGCACCAACTGGACGATCAAACCGTCGTCGACCTTTCCGGTCCCGTGCGTATCCACGTAGAGACCCACCGGCTCGGCCACGCCGATCGCGTAGGCGATCTGGATGGTCAGCTCATCGGCCAGCCCCGCGGCCACTAGATTTTTCGCCACGTAGCGCGCCATATAGCAGGCGGAGCGGTCCACCTTGGTCGGGTCCTTGCCGGAGAAGGCTCCGCCGCCGTGGGGAGCGCGGCCGCCGTAGGTATCAACGATGATTTTGCGTCCGGTCAAGCCCGTGTCCGACGCGGGACCGCCGATCAAGAACTTGCCGGTCGGGTTGATCAGAAAGCGCGTTTCGCCGTCCAAAAGCCGCCGGTTGATAACGGGCCGTATGACGGCGTCGATGATCTGAGCGCGGGCCTTTTCGGTGATGCTTTTGCCGCTCTTGTCGAGGATCTCTTCGGTGTGCTGGCTGGAGATCACCACGGTGTCCACCCGCAGCGGGCGGCCGTCCAAATACTCCACGGTCACCTGCGATTTGCCGTCGGGCCCCAGGAACGGAAGCGTCCCGTTCTTGCGGACCTCCGCGAGACGGCGGCTGAGTTGATGAGCCAACACGATCGGCAGAGGCATCAACTCCGGGGTTTCACGGCAGGCATAGCCGACCATGAGCCCTTGATCGCCGGCGCCGCCCGTGTCCACGCCTTGGGCGATGTCGGGCGATTGCCGGCCGATGGCGTTCAAGACCCCGCAGCTCTGGTCGCTGAAGCCGTAGCGGCCGTGCGTATAGCCGATTTGAGCGATCACCCGGCGAACCAGGGCATCTACGTCCACATACGTCTTGGTGGTTATTTCCCCGCCGACAATGACCATGCCTCGCGTCACAAACGTCTCGCAGGCGACCCGTCCATTGGGATCCTCGGCGAGCACCGCGTCCAAAACGGCGTCGGAAATCTGATCGCAAACCTTGTCGGGATGCCCCTCCGTCACGGACTCCGAGGTAATCAACTGCCGGCCCGATGCTTTCATCTTCAATAACCCTCCGCTACGATTTGGCCATCAAAATGGCGTCAACATAGTCCACGGCGTCATCGGTCACGCTGCCGTTGGCGCCGACGATGCAATTCGACAAACGAACCTTTTTTCCGACGCAGACCTTGGGGAACAGTATACTATTTTTTACAACCGCGCGCGCCATGATTCTCGCCTCGCGGCCGACCACCGAGTGCGGCCCGACCACGGCGCCGGCCCCCACCCGGCATAGGGATGAAAGCAGGCAAGGCGGCTTTAAGACCGCCTCAGGATGGATCCGGCTTCCCTGCCCCACCCAGATTCCCGGCCGGAGCTGCCGCGCGCCCAGTTCCAGGCGCACGCGCCCGTCAAGGGCGTCGCGCTGGCAGCGCCGGTACTCCTCCAAATTGCCGATATCGCACCAATAACCCGCAAAAAGAAAACCAAAAATACTTTTTTTCCGCTTCAAGAGCAGCGGCCACAACTGATGGCCGAAATCGTAAGGTCGGCCGGAGGGAATATAGCGGAAGACCTCCGGATCGTAGACGTAAATGCCGGTGTTCACCGTGTTGGAGAAAACGTCCCCCCAACTGGGCTTTTCATAAAAACCCCGGATGCGGCACTGAGCGTCGGTCTTGGTCACCCCGTATTGAAAACGGTGGTCCACCGCCTTGAGCACCATCGTCGCCAGAGCCCGCTTGCGCTTGTGAAAGCGCATCACCTCCTCCAGGCGGATTTCGCTGACGCCGTCACCGGAGAGGACGAAAAACGGCTCGCCTCTGAAGAAGGAAGCCATTTTGCGGACCGCCCCCGCGGTTCCCATGAGCTCGCGCTCCAAGGAGTAGGTGATGCGCATTCCCCAAGGGGAGCCCCCCCTGCAAAAAGACCGGATCTCCCCGGCTTGGGAGTGCAGGTTGACGACCACGTCCTTGACGCCCTGGCGCTTGAGGTTGTCCAAGACATGGCCCAGAACCGGCCTATCCATGACCGGAACGAGGGGCTTGGGCACTTGATAGGTGAGCGGCCTCAGGCGCGTGCCTTCACCCGCCGCCAGCAGAAATACTTTCATATCCTCCTCCCATGCCGGCTAAAACCGGCAATGCGGAAACCTCCAACCCCGATACGCGAAGAAAATCTGAGTGAGCCGGTGCAAAAGATGATATTCCCAGGCGCCGCGATGCTTATGAAAATATCTCAACAGGCTCAAGCAAGATTCCATCTCCAGCCACTGCGTCGGGCGCCGGTTGACGCCGCCGGGCAAGGAGGCTTGCGCGCCCGGAAAGCTCACCGTGCTCCAGCCACACCGCCGCGCCCGGCGGCACCAATCCAAATCCTGATAATGCATTAGAAACGACTCATCCAAAGGCCCCACCCGCGCATACGCCTCGCGGCGTATCGCCAAAAATGCCTTCGCGCTCCAGTCCACCCGGCGCGCCCCGCGCCCCCGGCCGTTCCATAAATAGCACAAACGGAGGGGCGCCGGCAAAGCCAGCCTGCACAAATAAGAAGCTAAATTCGGAAAGGGGCCGGCGCTCGCCAGGGGTTTTCCCCGGGCGTCCAAAAGCCGTCCTCCGACGATGCCCACTTCATCGGGCGCCTGGGCGAAGAACTTTTTAAGCTCGCTTAAGGCGGCCGGAGCCAATTGGGCGCGCTGATCCAACAAAACGAGCAGCGGAGCTCTCGCTTCCGACATCGCCCGGTTGGCCGCCTGGGAAAAACCGGCGTTGCCGCCGGATGCGAGAATTCGCGCCTCGGAAAATCCGCTCTCTATCTGCCTCCACCTCACCCGGTCGGAGCCGTTGTCGACCACCAGGACCTCGCAGCTTGCCGCCGTTTGCGCCCGGCGCACGGATTTCAGGCAGCCGGCCAAACCTTCCTCATCCAAATAGTGCACGACGATGATCGAAAAATCGGGAATCATGCGCGCGCGCAGACGCGCGCCAGTTTTTCATAAAACCGGCGCGTCGCTTCGGCGATCCTTTGATGCGTGTAAAACTTGAGGACGCGCTCTCGCCCCATCTCCCCCAGGCGCTTGCGGTGCCCCGGATTTTCGGCCAAGAGCTTGAGGCAGCGGTATAAATTTCCGAGGTCCTTTTCTTGAAACACCATGCCCCCTTCCCCCACCAGCCGGCCCATCTCCGCCGAGCTGGAGCTCACTACCGGCACGCCGCAGGCCATGGCCTCCACCAGCGCCTGCCCGAAACGCTCCTTCCAGCCGGGCAGGGAGACGGAGGGCAGCACCAGGATGTCCAAGCTCTGAATCCACGAAGCCGCTTCCCCGGCCGGAACCCGGCCGTGCAGCCGAACGCGCGCGCGCAGCTTGGCATCGGCGGCGATTCTTCGGGCCAACTCGGGCCGCAGCGGGCCGTCGCCCAAAAACAGAAGACGGCAGGACTCCGGCAGCCGCGCGAAAGCCTCGAGCAGAAGCAAAAGGCCTTTTTCCGGCGCCAGGCGCCCGGCATAGCCGATGAGGACCTCATCGCCTATCTCCAATTCCAGGCGGCGCGGGCGCTCAAGACCCGGCCTAAAACTCTCCGGATCCACGCCGAACTGAGGAATGACGGCCACGGGTTTCAGGAAATTTTTACGCTCCAGCACTTCGCGGGCCTCTTGGGTTCCGGCGATGGCGCCCTGCGCCGATTGATGCACCCGGCTCTCCACCCACGCATACGGAAAGTCGTATTGTTGATAGATATTTTGCCAGCTGAAAAAAACCAAGGGAATTGCCAGACGCGACGCCTCCCTGCCCGCCTGATAGGCCGCCAGGCTCAATGGCTCCTCATCCAAATGGATCCAATCCGGTCTTTGACGCCGAATTACCTTCGCCAATCCCGGGAGCCATACAAAACGTGAATTTCCGAAAGACACGGGCTTAAGCGGAATGTAGCGGACCTTCGATTCGGCCGCGCGGGCGCCGTTGGCCGCCGGGATGACCGCCGTCACATCCCAAAAATCAGCCAGGTGCTCGACTTTTTTCCGGAAGGCGTCGGAACCGGCGGACAGGGAAATGAAGAGCACTTTCGCGCCGGGCGGCATCGATCCTCCCCCGGCCTGGCCGCGCCGCCCGGCGGCCGCCAAATGCGCGGCCGGCCCCGGGCGCGCGGAGGACTCCAAGAACGCCCTGCCGAAAGCAAACAACGTCATCTGCCCCGCCACCGCGGCCCAGGCCGCCCCGATGTAGCCGAAACTTGGAATCAAAAGGAAATCCATGAGCGCGTTGGCTCCCAACCCGGCGGCGGCGGCTCGAGCTCCGCGAGCGGCGCCCCCTCCGGCGATCAAAACGCCCAACAGGATGGCGTTTGGAAACGCGAACAACAACCCCAGGGATAAAACGCTCAACGAAAAACCGGCGGGAAGAAAAGAGGGGCCGTACAACAACGACACCAATCTGGATTTAAGAAATATCAACGCCAAAGCCGTGATGCCTCCTGCCACCGCCAGCCTGCCGGCCCAGGCCCGCCACAGGGGATAGAACTCCTCGGCCCTCCGCCGGGGCAGCTCCGAAAAGGCCGGGAACCCCGCCATCATCAGGATGCAGGGCAGGATTCCCGCCGCCGCGACGATGCGTTCCGAAGCGGAGTACCAGCCGACCTCCTGGGCGCTCCTGCCTAGAACCGGCAGCAAGACGGCGTCGATTTTCATCATCGAAGCCAAGGCCATAGTCGTCGCGGCCAATGCGGCCGATTCGGGCCTGACCATTTTTGCGAAGGACTCTCCGAAAGCGACGACGACCCGATCGAGGTGAAATCGGACGATCCCCCATCCCAATAAGCCCCCAAAAGCATAGCCTGCCGCCAAAACCCATGCGATCTCCCGCAGGGTCCCCCCGCGAAGCAGCACCCAAGCGCCGAAAGCCAGAAGCCCGGCTTGAATGATAAATTTCAAGACCGCTTCCAAGCTGGAATTTCGAAGGGACGCCAGCAAAGCGCAAAAAAATTCAAAGAGATTCCGGCACCAATGCCCTAAAAGGAGCACGGCCAACAGGGCAAGATCGGGATGGGCGGCGCCGCGGCCGCCTAGGCCAACCCACAGCAACATCATCACCGGCGCGCAGGAGAAAAGCTTGAAGGCGAGCCCCGCGCCGGCGATGCGTCCCAGCGACTCTCCTCCGGCGGCCGCTCGGCGGGCGGATACGGCGTTGACTCCCAAATCCGCGAGGGTCACGGCCAGCAGGCCCAGCGTATAAAGGTATATGAAGCGCCCGAAAACCTGCGCGCCTTGGAAGCGGGCGATCAAAATGAACAACAGAATTTGAAAAGCCCGGCTTGCCGCGCCCAACGACTTGACGACGATGTCCGGCCGCAGCCGGAACTGCAGTTGCGGTTTTAGGCGACCCGGTGCACCCATTTTTCCGCCAGCTCCAAGAGCGCCATGGTCTTTTCGCGGCTGTCCGTTTCCGCGTAGGTGCGGACCAACGGCTCGGTCCCGGAGGGACGCAGCAAAAGCCAGTGCTGATCGTTCAAGATGATTTTGACTCCGTCGATAGTCGATAATTTGACGATGGGAGAGCCTAAAATTTTCTTGGGGAGCCTCTTGGCGACGTATTCGGTGAAATGCTGGCGGCTGCTGATCGGCTTGCGCAGAGGAAGATCCACGCGAACGTAGCAGGACTTGCCGTATTTCTTCTCCAAGTCGGAGTAAAGCGCCGACAGGGCGGCGGGGGACTTGGTGAGCATTTCCAACACGAGCAGGCCAGTCAACAATCCATCGCGCTCGGGAAGACCGCCTTGCCAGGCGTAGCCTCCGGATTCCTCGCCTCCCATGGCCACCGCTTCTTCCCGCATCCTCTCGGCGATGTGCTTGAACCCGACCGGCACCTCCTCCAGCGCCACGCCGTAGGCTTTAGCCACCCGGTGGGACAAATAACCCAGAGAAACCGACTGCAGAACCGGCCCCTTCAATTTTCGCGTCTCCAGCATATAACGCAGCAGCAGAGGAAAGAGCTGGCACGGGGTCAAAAAACGGCCTTTTTCATCGACGACGGAGAGGCGGTCGGCGTCGCCGTCGAGCGCGAGCCCGAGCATCGCCTTATTATCGACGACGGCTTGCGACAACGCCTTTAAGTTTTTCTCTATCGGCTCCGGATGCAGGCCGCCGAATAACGGATCGACCCGGTCGTGCAAAGTCATGAATTTTTTGGAGGGCACGAGCGCCTCCATGAGGCCGATGCCGTTGCCGTGCAGATAGTCGATCACGACGGGGCGCCTGATTTTCTGGGCGATGGATTTGACCGAAAACTGGGAGCGGAGATAATCCATATAAAAACTTTTGAAGGATTTTTCCGGGATATCCCCCTCCGTCACGGGCTGATTTTTTTCCAAAAAACCCTCGATTTCCTTGGTCAGGCTTTCCGGGGCGGCCCCGCCGCCGACCTTAATTTTTATCCCGTTGTAGGTCGCGGCATTGTGGCTGGCCGTCACCATGATGCCGAGCCGCGCCTTGGAGCGCGCCGTCAAGCAGGACACGGCGGGGGTCGGCAGCACTTCCGAGAGCAGCACCACCGCGAGGCGGTTGCCCTTCAGGACCTTGGCGATTTCGGTCGCGTAATCTTTGGACTGAAAGCGGTAGTCGTAGCCGACCACCACCGGTTTATTGGAGCTCGCCAAGGCGCGCGCGGCCTTTTCGCTCTTGGAGGTAGGCTCGACCCCCTCTTCCGCGGCCGTTTGCTGGTGTTTTAAATAATCCGCGACGGCCTGGGCCACGATGCGAACGTTGGCGAAGGTGAAATCTTCAGCCATCACAGCGCGCCATCCGTCCGTTCCGAATTGAATCGCCTTTTTCATGGCTCAATGGCCTCCTCTTCTCAATCAGTCCGCAAAACGGTAGCGGAGCAGGCACCAAAGATAGGAAAAACCGTCCTTCCACGTGATCTTCTTTCCTTCCTCGTAGGTCCGGCCGCTGTAGGAGACCGGCACCTCGTAGAGGCGGTGATGCCGCTTGCAAATCTTGGCGGTCACCTCCGCCTCGAACCCGAAGCGGTCGCTTCTCAAAACCATGTTTTTTAAGACATCCGCCCGGAAAGCCTTGTAGCAGGTTCCCATGTCGTTGAGATTGATGTTATAAAGGATATTGGTCAGCAAAGTGAACGCCTTATTGCCGACATAATGCCAAAACAGCAGGACCCGGTGCGGCCCGCCCAGAAACCTGGAGCCGTACACCACGTCCGCCCTGCGGTCCAAAAGGGGCTGGAGCAGGAGCTTGTAATCCTGCGGGTCGTACTCCAAGTCCGCATCCTGAATGATGACGAAATCCCCCGTGACCGCCGTCAACCCCGTCCGGATGGCCCGCCCTTTGCCGCAATTGGCCGCATGCGATAATATCCGGAGGTCCGGCCCCCTCAATTGTTCAAGCAGCTCGCGGCTTCCATCCTCGGAGCCGTCGTCGACGACGACGATCTCGCGGTCGACCGGCAGCGGAACGGCCCGGACCCGCCTCAATATTTCACCGAGGGTATCGCGTTCGTTGTAAACCGGGATCAGAATGCTCAGCTTCATTTTTACGAGGACAGGCTTAAATAGGCTTTCTCGTATTCCTTGACCATGCGCCCGACGTCGAAATGCCGCTCGGCGTAAGCGCGGGCGCGGTGGCCCGCCGCTTGCGCCAACGTCGGCTGGAGGATCAGATTTTCAACCGCCTTCACGATCGCTTTGGGGTCGGCGGGGGAAACCAGCCATCCGGTCTCTCCGTGCCGGATAAGCTCCTGAACCCCGTCCACGCGGGTGGCGATGACCGGAAGACGCATGACCATCGCTTCCATCACCACGTTGGGGGTTCCCTCCCAGAGCGAGGGGAGGACGAAAATGTCCATCGCGGAAAGCCACAGACGCATATCCATTTGTTCGCCGGCAAAAAATATCCGCTCGGAAAGCCCCCAGCGCGCCACCTTCTCCTGCATGCGGGCGCGGTCGGGTCCGTCGCCGATGAACAGGCACTTCACCGCGGCTTTCCGGTCCGCGAGGCTTTTCACGGCCCGGATGAGATGCCGCTGCCCTTTTTGCTCATGGAAGCGGCCGACGCAGCCCAACAAAACGTCGCCGTCCGCCACGCCGAAGCGACTGCGAATATCGGCGCGCCCCTGCTGAGAGCGGCTCCACGCGCCGGCTTCCACGCCGTTATAGATGGTCGTCACCTTGGCCGCTGCGTAGCCCATGCTCTCAAGAACATACTTGCGGCTGGCCATACTTTCGGAAACCATCAAGTCGTCCTGGTTTTTGACGCTCCGGTCAAGCCACCGCAATACGGGAGCCCGGCTGCGGTAATGAACCCTCGGGGAACTGACCAATTTGAAGCTCAAGCGCCCCACGCTCTTCGCCAGGCGGCAGAGCTGAATGGCGCGATATAAAAATGCGTGGACGATTTGCGGGCGCGCGGCCTGAAGCTTTTCCAGCAGGGCCAAAAAATCCATGGGCGTCGGGATCCAGTTCATCGACAAGGTTTCCACGGGGATGGCCGCCTGCTTGAGCTTCTCGGCATAAGGCCCCAGCGGCTTCAAGCACACGACTTCCGGAACCTCAAATTGCCGCCGGTCGAGGCGGCTCGCCAGCAGGAACAGCGTCTTTTCAGCGCCGCCCACGTTGGTGCTCGTGGTCACGTACAGCACCTTGGTCTTTTTCATGACCGCTTACTTAATTTTGGTCAGCGACTGGGCCGCGTAAGCCCGCACCGGCTCGATTTTCAGGGCTTTGAGAAGAGCCGGGATGGCGGGTTTCCCGATCGCGACGAGGGCGTCGCAAGCGTATTTCCTGACCGACTCGTTGTCGTCATTTAAGACTTGGTAAAGCGGCAGGATGGCCTGCTCGTCGCCGATCAGGCCCAAGGATACCGCCGCTTTCATGCGGGCGACCGGATTTTTGTCGGCAAGGGCGCGAATAAGCCCGGGAACGGCCAATCGATCCCGCAAATGTCCCAGAACTCCGGTGACCGCGATGCGCACCGTCTCCGCCTCGTCATCGAGCAATTCCACCAAGGCAGCCACCGCCCGCTTGTCCCCCAGATACCCCAGGGAAAGGACCGCTTTTTCCCGCACGTACCTCGAGGGGTCTTTCAAAGCGCGGATGAGCGCGTCCAGAGCGCTGCCGTCCTTCATGCGCCCGAGCACCTCCGCGGAGATGGCGCGCACGAACGGGTCGGCATCCGTGATGGATGCGCGCAGCGCGGGCGAGGGCTTTTCCGAAAGCTGCCGCTGCAACTCCTCCTGCGCGTCGAAGCCGGGCTCGGAGTCCGCCTTCGGCTTGGGCCGCATTTTTATTTTAATGCCTTTTCTTATCCATTCAAGGGGAATCCTGATATTCACATTTTCTCCGCGCCTAAGCCGACAGATGCCACCAATACTCGATATTGCCTTTGGCGCCGCGAACGCCGCATTCGGCCGCGCCGCCGTCGCGCAGCGGCAGGCTCAAGGCAAACTGAGCCAAGCCCGCCACGGCCGACAACCTGTCCCGGGCGCTGCGCACCACGCCCTTGGGAGCCTTGCTCGGGGGCAGCTCGAACTGGGGCTTGATCAGCGCCAAAATATCAAAGGGGCGCTGCAGGCAGAGCGCCACGGCAGGCAATATCAATTTTAAAGAGATAAACGCCACGTCTATTGTAGCTAAATTCGGAGAGTCCACAAACAAATCGGGGCTTAAGCTGCGCGCGTTGGTGCCCTCCAGGCAGACCACCCTGGGATCGCGCCTTAGTTTCCAGTCGAGAAGTCCCCGGCCCACATCGACCGCATAGACTTTTTCGGCGCCATGCTGAAGCAGAAAATCCGTGAAGCCGCCGGTGGAAGAGCCCACGTCCAGACAAACGCGGCCCGAAACTTCCACCGAAAATTTTCTCAGGCCGTCTTCCGCTTTGAGGCCCCCGCGGGACGCGTACGGACGCGCCGCCGCCAGAATCCGGACGGCCGGGCTGCCTTTGACCGCGGTTCCCGGCTTCATGATCCGGCGGCCGCCCACTTCCACCCTGCCGGCCATGATGCTGGCCTGCGCGCTCTTTAAATCGGGACTCAGCCCGCCTTCCACCAGGTAGCGGTCCAGACGCACTAAGAGCTCACCCCAAAACCTCTGCCGGGCCTGCAATTTCCTTGGAGCGCCTGCGACGGCGTTGCTCATCGCTCACATGCCGACCGGCATGCTCGCTCTTCGCGCCTTGTCTCGGCCCCTCCAAGAAAATTTCGCTATTCATCATAGGTTTCGGGGTGAGCTCTACCCCCCCCCGGCGGTTCCTCTCCCTCCAAAGCCTTGAGGTTCAACGCCCCTTGGGCGTCCTTGGTGAGGACCTCCACCTTGCGCTTGACCTCGTCCAGCCGCGAAGTGAGGCTCTTGGCCAAAGAAACGCCTTCCTCAAAGAGCGTCAGGGATTCCTCCAGGCCCCGGTCTCCGGACTCCAAGCCCTGGACGATCGTTTCCAATCTCGAAAGCTGCGTCTCAAACGTCTCTTTTTTCTTGGACATGGCGTTCCTCGGCCGAACTCAATTTTGAATTTCACTCACCTCGCACACAAGCCTGCCTCGATGCAGCCGGATGCTGACGCGCTCTCCCTGGGAAACCTGGGAGGCTTCCTTCACGACGGCGCCGTCCGGAAATTTGCTGGCGATGGCGTAGCCTCTGGACAAACAAGCGAGCGGACTCAAAACATCCAGCTTCTCCACGATCGCCCGCAATTGGCTCTCGGCCGCGGCCCCGCGATGCTTCCATGCCAGGAAGAGGCGCCGCGCCGCCTCATCGGCTTCCAGTGATTTTTGCTCGCAAATAACAAGCGGCCTCCGGAAGACACGGCTGCGGAAAAGGCCGCGGAGGATTTCCTCCCACCGGACCGCGCGGTCCTGGAGGCTCCTCAGCAAAGCGCGTTTTAGGTCTCCCAAGCGCCGCGCCAATTCCGCCTTGTTTTGCACCACCAGCTCCGCGGCGGCCGAAGGCGTCGGAGCTCTTACGTCCGCGACGAAATCCGCGATGGTAAAATCCGTCTCATGGCCCACGCATGAAATGACGGGAATCCGGGACGCGGCGATGGCTCTGGCGACGATTTCCTCGTTGAACGCCCACAGGTCCTCCATCGAGCCGCCGCCCCGGCCGACCAGAAGGACGTCCAGGGACGGGGCAAGGCGATTGAGCTCCGCGACGGCCTCCGCGATCTGAAATTTCGCCTGCTCGCCCTGAACCTGCACCGGGAAAATGACGATCTCCAAATTGGCATAGCGGCGCTTCAAAACGCTCAGAATATCGCGTATCGCGGCCCCCTGCAGTTTGCGTACATCCGTAAGGTCATGGATCACCGCTGAGTTGGCCAGGGAGCTAGCTCAAAGGAAGGGTGTGGCATGGCGAGAGACTCGGTCTGCGGAATGCGCGTCGACCCCAAGCACGCGACGGAGAAATCGAATTACGCAGGCAAAATGCATAATTTCTGCTCCACCGGATGCAAGGCCGCGTTTGATCAGGACCCTGAGCGTTACCAACGAGTGTCTGAGGAACGCTCGCCCAAGGCAACGAGACCGGGCAGATCAGCGCAGGGTGCCGGCGGCTGCGACAAGATGGTCGGCGTGCGTACCGAAGTCGATGTCCACGCGCTGGACCTTGACGATGCCCGTCGAATCGATCGCCACGTAGCCCACCAGTCCACCCATGGGCCGACCCTGTCCCGCCAGATCATAACGCCTGGCGCCTCCGTAGCGCGGATCCAGCAAGATAGGAACTTTGATCCCCGTCTGCGCCCGCAGCTTGCGTGAGTTTTCCGGCGTGTCCGGGTTGATCACGTAGACGTCTGCGTATGGCTCGAGTTCTCCCAAACGACGCGCCAGCTCCCCGAGCTGGCCGACGCAGCGCGCTCAGAAGAAGCCCATGTGGAAGATCAGAAGCGTAGGCCGTCCGCGGACGGGAACGGTGTGGACTCGTCCATCGGCATCCGGCAGGTGCAGGGCGGGGGCGGTCCGTCCCACGAG
>JACQRQ010000045.1 GCA_016206405.1 Elusimicrobiota bacterium
AGGCCAAACAGGACCAGCCCGGCCGCCGCCCATTTCATCCAACGGGCCGTGACGCGCATCGCCCGGATGGCGGCGGCCTGCTTGAGCCTGGCCAGCTTCAGCCACTTGGCGCCCTCGCTGAGGCGCAGGCTCCGTATCTTCTCCTCGGCCGCGGCGGTGATCCACATATCTTTTTTCGCGCTCTTGCCGATTTCGATGGCCGCCCAAAGCCCGCCCAAACTGTATAGCGCGACCATCCAGCCGGAAATCATGGCCGCGTTTTGCGCCTGACCCGCGACCAAGAAGGTGGCGTAAGCCGGAGCCACCACGCCGTACAAGAGGGAGTTTAAAAGGATGAGGCCCGTTTGGCTCAAAAACATAGTTCTCAAACGCGGATTGGAGAGGACGACGCGCCGGCCCGACATCTTGTGCAAATGCGCCCCGAGCCCTAAAATCAGAAAGGGCACGGCCACGTGCCACCACGCCGCCTGCGCCGTTGACATCGCGAAAGACGCCGCCGCGCTCCGGAAGGCCCAAAAGGCATGGTAGCCCGACAGCGCCGTCCACGTCCACGGGCTGCGAAGCGCCTTGTTTAAACTCGGCGCGTATTCAGTCTTCATCTTCTCGCTGGCTTTTTGGAGGCGGCTCAGCGCGCTTCGAAAAATAACGCGGCGATTCCGGTATAAAGCCTTGACTTTTTCCCAGGCCGCGCGCAGCTTCATCTGCAGCGTCGAGCCGAGCCGGCTCCGGGCCCCGGCGGAAAGGTCGATCCGGTTGAAAAACATCAGGATGGCCGCGGCCATAAAGACCGGATAAAAAAGCTGCGGGATTTTCAGCCCGATTTTCTTCACGAGCAGGCCGATCAGGGGCGGACCGGGGATGCTGACCATCTCCAATTTCTTCTGCGCCTTGCTGCTCCAGGTGTCGAGCATGGCTTGGCTTTTCTTGTTCTCTTTTTCCAGGAATTCCACGACGATGAGGTCGCCGGCGGAAGAGTGGACTCCGTTGAGAAAGCCGTTGATCCCATAAATGCCCAGCCACAACAGCGGGCTGGTCGCCGCCAAAAGCAGGGAGGCCGCCATCCCCGACACCGCCGCCCACTTGAAATAGTAGGTGAATTTATACACCAGCCAGGATTTTTGCTCCCCCAGCGATTTGATGATCTCCGTCCCCAAGAGCTGTCCCGCGAGCGAACCCATTTCAGCGGCGATGCCCAGCGTCGCCAAAAAAGCGAACCCCCCGAAGACTTCATGCATCAAAAGCGGCATGGTGACGGAGGTGAACTGCGAGCCGATGCTCGTCAACACCAAGCCGTTGAGGAGATAATCCAAAGATTTAGGCAGTTTCGCCGCGGAGTCGCCGGGACCGGAACCTTGGGGGGCGCCTGCGCCGGATGGAGGCGTGGGCGGTTTTTTGTCGCCGCCCGGGGGCTCCTTTTGCGCCGGACCCTTGCGCGGCGGCGCGGTCCTGCCGCCGCCCTTCAACCCGCCGCGCCGGGCCGCCTTCACGCCGTCAAGCGCCGAAGCGGCCGAAGGCTTCGCGGAAAGCTCAAAGACCTGGTCCGTCAAGTCATCGACGCTTTTTTTGGCCAGAGAGGGCGGCGTCCGGGAGACATCCTGCGTCAACTTGTCGAACTTGGGCGCGATCAAAGACATCCGCCCGGCTAAATTCGTCGAGTCGGCAAGGGCCGTGGCGGAGGGAACGTCGCCGGGAAGCGCCTGAACTTGCCGCGGCGGCTTAAAGCGCAAGGCGCCGCCGTTGAAGGCCTTCGGCTTGACGGCGCCGCGGCGCGATAGGGTCCTTGCGGGCGCCGTCTTCCCAAGCCTGAAATCGCGCGGCCGGACCGCCGTCGAGCGCGTGCGGGCGGCGGCGGCCAGGACCTGGGTGCACGGCAGCCCCGGCGCCGCCAATATCTCGGCGGCGATCAAAGCGGCGGCGATGGATTTGTTAATCTTCATAACTCAAAAGAGAACGGCAACGTCCGCATCCGGGTATTTGCTTTGGATCTCCTCGCGCGCCGACGCGGCGACGCGGGCGGCCTCCTCAAGTTTTTCGACGCCTCTTAGCCTCAATCGAAATTCGATGAAGTATTTTTTGCCGGAGGCGCGGGCGCGAAAGCGGTCAAAACCGGCGATCTTGGGATGCCGCGCCCGGAGGATGGCGCCGATATTCCTTTGGATGCCTTTCGGGCCTTTGTCCAGCAACTCGTCCAAGGAGGAGCGGAAAATCGGATAAACTTGGGCCGCGACGTAGCCGGCGATCGCGATGGTCGCCAGTAAATCCCACACGATCCGGCCTTGCCACCGCACCATCAGGAGCGCGAATAAAACGCCCAAATTCGTCAACGCGTCCATCTCGAAATGCGCCGCTTCGGCCTTGAGAATGTTGGATTTTTCCGCCAGCGCGGCGCGCTTCAGCCGCAGGCCGTGAAAGAGGCTGACGGCGGCGGTCAGCGCCATCACTCCCATCCCGGCCGCGGGGGCCGAAATCTCGGCGCCGGAGAGCATGCGCCTGGCCGCCTCAAAGACGATCGCCGCGCCGCTCACGCCGATCAAAGCGCTTTGCAGAAGCCCCGCCAATCCCTCGATTTTGCCGTAGCCGTAGGCGTAGGCCGCCGTGGCCTTTCTCCGCGACATTTTCATGGAAAAATAATTGACCGCGGAGGCGATCAAATCCAAGAAAGAATCCAGGGCGCTGGCCATAATCCCGGAGGAATGCGTGGCGAGCCCCGCGCCGAATTTCAAAATGCCCAGGCTGCCGGCGATGAACATCGACCGGCGGATAAGCCCCTCCGGCGGCTTTGCGCCGGCGTCGCCGCGGCCGCGCGGCGCAGGCGTATGGAGCCGGGGCGGCGAGCGCGGCGATTGGGGGGGAGATGAAAAAGCGCCGCGGCTGGACGCGGACGGGCGCGAAGAATCAGGCGCGCGCTTGCGGCCGTCCTGCGGCCAAACCCCTTCCCAGTCCTTCGCCCCGGAGGCGGGCAGAACGCCGAAAAACGCCTCATCCGTGAGGCGATCAACCTCCGCCTTGGCCGAGGAATTTCCGCTGCGTTGGAGGCCCCGCAGAAAGCGCTGAAAACGGAGCATTCGCCGCCCGATGTTTTGAGAGAGAGCGTTTCCGGACTTCACCGCGGCCGGCGCCGGCCGCAGCGGACGAGCGGAAGCGCCTGGGCGGTATGATTCCGGGGACGCGGGCTTGCCATGGCCCGGAAGCTTCGGCGGCTTGAGTTTAGAAACGGACAATTCGCGGCGTCCGGAACCAACGCGGGAGGGGGACGCAAGCCGCAAAACGCGGGCCCGGCGCCCTCCCGCTTTCCGCGCGGAGAAACCGGCGGCCAGGGCCTCAAAGCACAAAGGTCCCGGCGCGGATAAAAGCAGCGAGGCGATGATGGAAATGGCCGCTAACTTTTGCGATTTCACGCTAAACCCCGTCTTGAATCCCTCAACTCTACGGATTGTGCGGGCCCTGAGCCGCCGTGTAAAGGCCGTAATACTTCCCGTCCTTGTCCTTTAGCAGTTCCGCATGCGTCCCGGCCTGAACGATTTGCCCTCCATCCAGGACCAAAATCCGATCCGCGCGCTGGATCGTGGTCAAGCGATGCGCCACCACGAAAGTCGTCCTGCCCTTCATCAAATTGTCGAGCGCGGATTGGACCGCTTTCTCCGACTTGTTGTCCAACGCGGACGTGGCCTCATCCAAGATCAAAATGCGGGGATCGCGCAAAATCGCCCTGGCGATGGCGATGCGCTGCGCCTGGCCGCCGGAGATATTGCCGCCGTTCGTCCCGACGACGGTGTCCATGCCGTTGGCAAGCTCGTAGATGAACTCGGCGTTGGCCGAGCGGATCGCCGACTGGATCTCGGCCTCGGTGGCGTCGGGCTTCCCGTAGGTGATGTTTTCCCGAATCGTTCCCATCAAAGGCTTGGCGTTTTGGGGAACCAAGGCGAATTGCTTGCGGAAGCTTTTTTGGCTCACTTCCCGGATGTCGTAGCCGTCGATCCAAACGCCGCCCTTTTCCACGTCATAAAATCGCTGCAGCAGCCTCAAAATGGTGGTCTTGCCGCCGCCGCTTCCGCCCACGATGGCCGTCACCTGCCCTGGAAGCGCGGAGAAAGAAACCTCCTTGAGAAACGGCTCCTTGGAATAGGAAAAAACCACGTCCTTAAAATCCACCCGGCCTTCGATGGCTCCGAGCTCGCGCGCCGCCGCGCCGTCCCTGACGGAAGGCACGCGGTGCGGATAATCTTTGACCACCTTTTGCGTGGCGCCGCCGGCCTCAAGGCTGTCGACCACCAGGCTGATGACGCCGTCCACGGCGTATTTGATGCCGCCGGCCCATCCGACCATGCCGATCATGTCCGGGATGCCGGGGCTGCCGCTCACGACATGGCTGTAGCTGCCCCACAGATAAATCAAGTAGATGGTGGCGAACGTCGAGGTGGCGCTCTTGATGGACCATTCGATGGCGCGCAGCAGGGCGATTTTGACGTTCAAGCGCTTCATCTCCAGCGCCCGGCGGCTGAAGCGCTCGACTTCCAGGTCCTCGTTGCCGTAAGACTTGAACAAGTCCGGATTGGAAAAAGCCTCCTGAGTCTGGGCGGTCAAATCCGCTTTTTCCTTGGCGTAGGTTTCCGTCAGCTTTTCCAGTTTCTTGCCGAAGAAATATCCGAACGCCGAGACGAACACCATCAGCCCCAAAATCGCGTAGGTCATTTTGTCGGGAGCGTGCGCCGCGAACATGCCCAGGCTCAGAGCCAGCACTCCGAAGTAATGCGGAGCCGCCATCGGCACATGCACGTTCCGGGTGCTGAGCTTGGACGTGTCTTCCAGCAGGCGGCTGGTCAATTCTCCCGGCTTCTCATTGATGAAAAAATCATGGGATTGACCGACGAAATGCCGCATCAGCCAAACGCGAAAATCGTAAATCACGTTGGCGTTGATCATGAGGCTCGCCCAAGAGTGCGCGAATTCAAGCAGCGCGTAAAAAGCGCTGACGGCCGGGATCGTCCACATCATCATCACCACGCCTTCCAAACTCCGGCTCTGCGCCGACTGCATCAGCAGCCGGGTCAAGTTCGGCAGCAGGTTGCCGATGACGGCGTCGGTCAGCAGAAGGGTCAAACCGGTCCAGAAGAAGAAGGGATACTTCTTGACGAAAGGCCGCACCTCGGGATCGCCCAAGAAAATCTGGCTGGCGCTCAATATGAACCGCTTGACGCGGGCCCAAGCCGCGGAAACGTAGGGTACCCGGCTCAAAAACGCCTCAGGGTACTGGAGGCTGTAGGCGCCCCATTCGCCGAAGCCTTCCCGGTGCAGGGATTCGTGAGCCTCCACCGTCGCCCGAACCCAAGCGGACTTAAGAAAGGCGAACACCCGGCCCGGGTCTTCGGGGGTCGCGGCCGCCGCGCCCCAAATCTGCTTCCACGTCGGCGCAGCCGCGCCCCGGGATTTTAAGTAGTCCTTGACCGCGCCGCTCAAGCTCAGGGCGGTCCAAACGTACAGAAAGTTGAACACCGCCCCGGCCGCCGCGGTCCCGATGAGGAGAGGGGATCCGCCCGGCGAAAATTTCGCCAGCAGAGCGGCCAGAGGGGCCGTTGAGAAGGAGCCGAAGGAATAAAGGGCAAAACTCAAGTTGTGCAAATCAAAGCCCGGCAGAACCAGCGGAACCGACGCCGTCGGCAGAAGATGGGGCATCGCGAAAGCCAAGCCCATGTAGAGAAAGCTGATGGAGCCGACCAGCATATTGCCGCCGGCCGTGATGCGATGATTTTCGACCGCCGCCGGGATAGGCGCCGGAGGCGCCGCAGGCGGAGCCCGGGGGGAATGCGCCCGGGCCTGGGAAATCTTTTCCACGGGCGAGCCGGCGAGAGCGGGAACGCCGGAATGCGCCGCGGAGGGAATCCCGAAGAAAATTTTGTCGGTCAAATGGTCCAGCCGCGCCTTGGAGCCGGCGGAGCTCATGCGGTCGAGGCGAGCGACCAACTCGGACATCTGCCGGGAAACGCGCTCGGCGTCCGCGCCCCGCGCCGGCGGCTTCGAGGCGAAAACCTCGCTCTGCGGATTTTGGACCTGCCAAGTCTTCGCGGCGCTCGCTCGCGGAACGGACTCCGGGGCGTGTCCGGGAACGCGGCGTTGGAGAAATGAGAAACCCCGCGAACCGCGCTCCTTCAGGGTTCCACCGGTGAAGCCCTTAGAGCGGGTCGCGGCGCGCTCAAACTTGACGCGTCTGCCGGAAGACCGTCCGGCGGCGGCGAGAGCCTCGTAGCAGCCCAAACCCGGCGCCTGCAGGATTACGCAGGCCGCCAAAATCGCCGCAACGGCTCGGGACAATAAATGTCTTGTCATAGAAAAGCCTTTGACATGCCTTAAACAATAGGTTATCCCGTTTCGGGACCGGCCGAAAGGTGCGAAAGACCTACGGGGGAGATGCTAAGAGGCCTAGGCCGCCATAGGCCGAAGGGCCTAAGGGGGCCTATACCGCGAAGACCAGGGCGGGCTCCGCGACCGGCAGAAACGCCGTGCGGACGGGCTTGGCGCTTTCCTTGGAGGGCGCCGATTTAAACCTCTCGCCGTCGTGCCACCCCTCCGGGTTGATGCGGCGCAGCCATTGCGGGGCCATCCACTCCAGCACGGAGGTCAGCGTGACTCCGGCGGCGATTAAAGTGACGGCCGTGCGGATGGAGACCACGTCGATGAGCACGCCGACGCTCAGCGCCCCGATCGCCATCAGGCCCACGTCCACCATGGTGAAGGCCGCGCTCACGACGCCCACCATGTCGTTTGGAATTTGCTTTCTGCGGACGGGCGCCATGGCGATGCTCAAGGGCGTGCTGAGCAGGTGCTGGATAAATTGCATGCCTAGAAAAATCCCCAAGGCGGCGAAAAAGGCCGGAGCGCTTGTGGGCAAGTGCGCTCCCGCGGCCGCGGGCGATACGAAGTAGGTCGGAATCACCATCGCCCAGAAAAACAAATTGCCGATGGCCGACGCCTTGTACAACGAAGGGTGGCCCCAAAATTTAATGCGCTGCGCGCCCTTTTGGCCGTCCGCCCAGCGCGAGCCGAGATAGGTTCCCACGGCGCCGGCGGTGAACATCAAGCCTTGAATGCCGACCTTCGTCTGCAGCATCGGATTGATGAAATCCAAAAGCGGCCGCACCAAACCATTTTGGGCCGCGGCCGGGCTCAAAACGGAGCTTACCAAGGAAACCAGGTTCATGTCCGCCTGCGGCCGGATGACGTCGATGATGTAGTTGGGAACCACGACGAACATGAGCGCATCCGCCAAAAAAAGCTGCACGGCGGTGACCGCCATCAAAATCATGAGGGCATCCGAGCGCAACAGAACGGCGACGCCCCGCGTGGCTTCGGACTTGTCGGCCAAGACCGCCAAGCTCGCGCGGCCGCGCTGCAGGGATAACAAAATCCGGCCGTACCAGCCGCGCAGGAGGGCCATCACGCCGGCGGAGCCCTCGCCGCCGATACGGAGGCCGCGCGCGGAGCGAAGCAGGCTCAGCGCCGCCACGCGCAGTCCCGCCGCGCGCTCTTTTAAAATCCGTCCATATTGAATCGCGGCGATTTTCCTAGCGAAGGAGGCGGCGTTGTGCGCCGCATTTTTCAACGCATAGCGGGCGGCCAAAAGGTACGCGCCGCTGTCTCCGGCGAGCTTTTCAACGGCCTGCTCCGCGCCCGTCAAAACCAGGTCCACTCCGGAAAACGTTTTGCCGACGGAATCGGCGATGTGGTCAAAAATGTCGAGCACCGGCTTGGGCTCCGCGCCGGCCAAGCGGGCGAGCCAGGCGCCCGCGTAAAACGGCGCCTTGAGGGC
>JACQRQ010000058.1 GCA_016206405.1 Elusimicrobiota bacterium
CGTACTATTTGGGGCTCATCTTTGGATTGGAATATGCTGCTCCCGTGAAAGCAACTTAAAAGATTCTTAATTGAAAAACCATTGAAAAACAAGCATATTTTCACTTAGCGTAAATACTATTAAGTATTTCTTAAGTTCAAGGTTGTTTGATTTGGTTGTGAAAAGCAGGCTCGGCGGCGCCGCGACGCGGGGGGGGCTCGCTCGAAACCGGCGGGTTGACGGGATTTATTTCGCCTCCCTGTGTTGATCAAGGAAGGCCCCGCAAGGCCCGGGTCTCTCACGGGGCGGCGCCCGAGCGAAGCCGGCGGCCCAGTCTGCGCCGCCGCAATGCGCGGTTTTCCGGGCCTTGCGGGTGCGCCGCGTCCGGCCGGCCGGGCGAACTTTTTGTTGACAGTGGCTCTGCCAAGGTATTGCAAATGCAATGCATGTGCATTATAATATAAATAACCGCATGACCACCCTTGAAGAGTTCGTGGAGCGTTCCGGCGGGCGCGCCAAGGCCGCGGTCCTCATCGGGATTGCGGAAACGACTCTTTGGCGCTGGATCCAAGGCCGGTCCCAACCGCGAGGCCTGGCGCTGCGGCGCTTGGCGGATCTTGGCATCCGATGGGAATGGGGCGCCGCGGCGGCAAAGATCGCGCGCGTCGTTCAAGTCAGGCCGGCTGCCGAGGCGTTCGCCAAAAGCGAGGAGGAGATGTTGTTGGGGATGCTGGCCATGTCGCCGAGCAGGCGCGTCGGCGATGTCGATCTCTTGCGGGTCCGGCTGGGCGGCCTGAGGAAAGGCGGCGGCAAGCCGGCGCCGATGAGCCGAGTGGCCCGAGTCGTGCGGAGAACGGATGCCTGAGAAACAAGCCGATGATTTCGCCGAGCTTGTGGCGGCTTTGAATCAAAACAAGGTCGAGTTCGTGATCGTCGGAGCGCACGCCGTGGCCCTCCATGGCTACGCGCGCGGCACCAAGGACCTCGATATCCTGATCCGGTCCACCCCGCGGAATGTCCCAAGAGTGCTTGCCGCGCTGAAGGACTTCGGGTTCGGTTCCTTGGGGCTTAAAGAAGCGGACTTTACCGGGGACAATGTGGTTCAACTCGGCTATGCTCCGAACCGAGTCGACTTTTTATCCGGCATCAGCGGAGTCGATACGGAGAAAGTGTGGAAGACGCGGGTCAAAGGAGCGTATCAAGGGCTTCCCGCTTACTTCATTTCGCGTGAATGTTTGCTGGAAAACAAGCGAGCCGCCGGCCGCGGGCAGGACCGCCTTGACGTGCAAAAGCTGGAGAAGCAGGCGCGGCTTGCCCGGCGGAAGAAAGGCAGAGGTGGTTGACCGCCGGCCACGCCGACGCCATCCACCGTTGGATGGGAGAAGGCGCGGTCACCGGGCAAGATCCTGCGGTTATAGTTTGGCGCATACAGCCGCAGGAGTCCATAAACAGTCAAACTGTCGGCACTCCGGCGGAGAGAGTTGAAAGCAGTCTTATAAAATTGTCAGAATACTCACCAGCAATCACGGGTCCGAAACAGCTTTGGTTTCCGGAGGTCCTTGGATGGTCGGGCCGCCATCCTGCGCGTTAGGAGGCGGTCTTCTTTTTTAATCGCCGCCCCCGCGCGGGGCGGCGATTTTTGTTTGTCCTTGAAAATAAACATGATAGGGATTGTCGACGCGGTTGTTTTGGGAGTCGTCATAAGCGGTCGGTGAAAAAAGAAGTCAAAGAAGTGGCCGGAGGAAAATCATCAGCGAAGGGGAGAGCCGGTAAAGGAGCAGCGGAAGGCCGAGCCATCCGCATTTACGCCCAGGCCATGAGCTCGGTCCGGAATTCTAGGAATTCATCATGCCCCTGGAAGCCTGCAAAAAGGGCATTCCCCAGGACAGGCTTTGATCTTGTCCACAGATAATAAATTCCTGGAGTTGCCCTGTAAGAAATAGCGATCAAGCATGCTGAAGCATTTTTATCCATGGATCGGGCCGGCCGCTATCCTCATTTCCGCGATGATCTGCGGATATCTTGCCAAGTTCCTGCTCTTGAAGCGTCTAAAATCTTGGGCTGAGCGAACCCGAAGCGGCCTGGACGACCTTCTTCTAGATGCGGTGAGCCGACACCTGCTCCTATGGTTTATGCTTGGAGCCGCCTCCGCGGCCGCCCAAGTTTCACCCCTGGCAGACAACCGCCAAGCGATAATTCACAAAATCGTAGTCATCGGCTTCTTCATCTCGGTCACGCTGGCGGTCTCCAAGTTCGCACGAGGATTGGTGCGCGTCTATTCCGTGCGGTTCACGGCATCCGCTGCGGCGACCACGCTCACCGAAAACCTCTCAAGCCTGGCCGTCCTGGGAATGGGGGCGATGCTTCTCCTTTCCAATCTTGGGATATCCATTACTCCCATTCTGACGGCCCTGGGCGTAGGATCATTGGCCGTGGCCTTGGCGCTCCAAGACACCTTATCCAACCTCTTCGCCGGAATCCACATCGTGGCCAGCCGCTTGGTGGAGGTGGGCGACTATATCAAGCTGGACTCCGGCCAAGAAGGCTATGTGGTGGACGTGGGCTGGAGGGCGACCCGCATCCGAGAGCTTCCCAACAACATCGTCATCATTCCCAATTCCAAGTTATCGCA
>JACQRQ010000047.1 GCA_016206405.1 Elusimicrobiota bacterium
CATGCTATTAGACGAGCCCACCAACCACCTCGATGCGGAGTCCGTGGAGTGGCTCGAGCAACACCTGCAAAAGTACGAGGGCACCGTCATCGCCGTCACCCACGACCGCTATTTCTTGGACCACGTCGCCGGCTGGATTCTGGAGCTTGAGGGCGGCTACGGCGTGCCCTGGAAAGGCAACTACTCCTCCTGGCTCGAGCAGAAGAAGGCCGTGTTGTCCAAAAAAGAGAAGGGCGAAAGCGAAAGGCAGAAGTCTCTCTCCCGGGAACTCGATTGGATCAAGATGGCCCCGCGCGAGCGGCAAACGGCGATCAAGGCCCGCTTGGCCGCCTATGATGAGCTCTTCGGTCAATCTCAGGACATCGCCCAGAAAGACCTCGAAATCTACATCCCGCCGGGGCCGAGGCTGGGCGACCGGGTCGTTGAAGCCCAGGACCTCTCCAAATCCTTTGGCGACAAGCTGCTTTTCAGCGGCCTCAATTTCAGCCTCCCCCCCGGCGGCATCGTCGGCGTCATCGGCCCCAACGGCGCCGGCAAAACCACTCTTTTTAAGCTTCTGGCCGGCCTGGAAAAGGCGGACTCGGGAGCTTTCAAGACCGGCGAAAGCGTCCGTTTGGCCTACGCCGACCAGGAAAGGGAAGCCCTTCTCGCCGACAAAACGGTGTGGGAAAGCGTCTCCGGAGGCCAGGATGAGATACAGCTCGGGAAACGCGCCGTCAACTCGCGCGCCTACGTCTCGCGCTTCAATTTTTCCGGCCAGGACCAGCAGAAAAAAGTGGGCGTTCTTTCCGGCGGAGAGAGAAACCGCCTGCATATGGCGCTGATGTTCAAGCAGGGCGCCAACCTGCTGCTGTTGGACGAGCCCACCAACGACCTCGACGTGGACACCTTGCGCGCTCTGGAGGAGGCCTTGCTCCACTTCGCCGGCTGCTGCGTGGTCATCAGCCACGACCGCTGGTTCCTCGACCGCATCGCCACGCACATCCTCGCTTTTGAAGGCGAGAGCCGCGCGGCGTGGTTTGAGGGCAACTATTCCGAGTATGAAAGCGACCGGAAAAAGCGCCTGGGCGCCGACGCCCAGACCCCGCACCGGATCCGCTACAAGAAGCTGACCCGCAACTGAGGATTTTTCATGATGACGACAGCCCCCCTGATCTGGCTGGACTTGGAGATGACGGGCTTAGACCCCGACCGGGACACCATCATCGAAATCGGAACCGTGGTCACCGGCGGCGATTTATCGGTGATCGCGGAGGGCCCGTGCCTGGCCGTGCACCATCCCCCGGCCGTGGTCAAAGCCATGGACCCTTGGTGCATCCAGCAGCACGGCCAAAGCGGCCTCACCGAGCGTGTGAGGATCTCCGCCCTTTCCATGGCCGAGGCCGAATCCCAAACCTTGAATTTCCTCAGGCGCCACTGCGCCGAGCAGAAATCCCCCCTGTGCGGCAATTCCGTGGGCCACGACCGGCTTTTCCTCCAAAAATACATGCCGCGGCTCTACGCTTTCGTCCACTACCGCAGCGTCGACGTCAGCTCCATCAAGGAGCTCGTGCTGCGCTGGTACCCGCCGCATATGCACTACCCGCAGAAACAAAGCAAGCACACCGTTCTTTCGGACATACGCGAATCCATCGAAGAGCTGCTTTTTTACCGGAAAAACGTGTTCCGCGAACCCAACTCCGAGGTCTGAGAGAACCCAAGAAAATGTCGTTCTTGATTTTGTAACAATGTATAATTATCTTATTGGGGCAGAGGAGGCGCCGCGGTGAGATTTTGGATTTGCTACCAGAGCAACGTTTCGGGCCCTTTCGGGCCGCAAGAGCTTGCCCGGCAATTTCCGCAGCTCGGCCCGGAGACCCTCGTTTGCCCTGAGGACTCCTCCGGAGAAAAAGTGGGCGACTGGAAATCGGCCAAAGACTTTGCGGAGCTGGCCCCCTACCTCCACTCCTCCGCCGTCAGAACCGCGGAAGCCGCGCCCGCGAGGACGTCCTTCTCCCCCCCTCCCAAGCCTCCCAGGTTCGGCGCCCTAGGCGCGGCCTCCGTAGGGCCTTCCGCCAAACATCCCCTCGCCCCGCTCGTTTATGAGCTGGTCAATTACATGCAGGCGACCCAGCAGGAGGTCATCAGCAAGGAGGAAGGCGCCGCCGGCTTGTTGTCGAGGCTCTCCGCCCAGGACGAGCAGGTCCGGCAATTGAGCGAGGCGCTCAATCAACTGCGGCTGGCGCCGGATAAAAATTTTGAGCAATATCGCCGCGAGATGTCGGCCTTGGAGGAGAAACTCGGCAAAGAGGTCGGCCGCCTGCGCGAGACCCTGAGGGAGCTCACCGACGAGCTGGATTCCCGGGGAGAGAAGGCCCGCAGGCAGATGGCGGAGGCTTTCGCGCAAAAGACCGCGGAGGCCGACGAGCACATCGCCCAGCTCAAGGGCCGCATCGGCGACCTGCAGGGCCTCATCAAGCGCGCCGACGCGCATATCGGCGACACGGAGCAAAAGCTCGAGTCTTTCGACGCCCGCCTCCAACAGAGCGACCAGCGCATCCAGCAGGACTTAAAAGACAGCGGCCGGGAAACGGAGGAAAAACTTCAAAAACTGGGGCAGCAGCTCCGGGAATTTTCGGACACCCTCCGGCGTTTGGAGCAGCAGGCGCAAACCTCCCAGGACGTCAAGGATCAGCACGCCGGCGAGCGCCTGGATTTGGCCCAAAAGCAGCTCGAGCTGGCCATGTCGCTTTTAAAAACCGCCGAGGAAAAAAGCAAGAAGCAGGAAGAGGAGCTTTCGGGGCTCAAGAGCTTCGTCGAGGGCGCCCTGTCGGCGCAGCGCGATAATCTGGCGGCCGAAATGGCTGAGGCGACCCGCCGCGCCGAGGAAAAATCAGCCGAATGGTCGCAGGCGGCGCAAAAAACGGCGCTCCTCGAGGAGCGGCTCGCGCGGACGGAAAGCTTGGAGGCGGATTTTCGCGCGCTCATGGCCGATTTTCTTGAGGTCAAGAAAGCCTCCCTGGCGCCGGGCGAGCTTGAAAAACTGATCCACCGCGAGCTCGAGTCCAAGCATTCCGATTTGGGGACTTTCAATTCAGAGCTGCACGCGATCGCCGAGCGCCTCGGCGCTCTCGACCGGCAATCGGCCGAGCTCAAATCCTTCACGTCCGGCCTGGCCGGCTCCAGCGGGCGGCGCCTGGACGCCCTGGAAACCCACATTCCCCGCGTCGGGGAAGTTTTCGAGACGCTTCACAAGAACCGCGAGGGCCTGGAGCTGGCGCTGGACCAAGTCAAAGAAATTTTAAGCCTCAAGAGCGGCGTGGAGGAATCCGCGCGAAAACAGGCGTCGGAGGCCGGCGCGTTGGCGAAAAAAGTGGAGCGCCTGGAGCGGGCCATCGAAGATTTCGGCCGGAAATTCGACCGGCTTGAAACTGAGCCGGCGGAGCTCCGGGGACCCGGCGGCGTCAGAGACGCGGCGGCGGAGGCGGCGCCCGCGCCGCAAATGGAAAGCGAGTGGCAAAGCGCCCAAAAAAACCTGGCCGAAGTGGAACGGATGCTGGACGAGAAGCTCCCGTCGCTGGAAAAGCGAATCGGAGATTGGGACGCACGGGAAAAAGACCTTCAGGCCCGGCTGGAGAGCCGGCTCATAGACGAAATCTTCGCTTTAGAAAGGAGGCTGCAGCCCGCTCCGCCGGTGCATCCATCATCCCCGATCTCCCCACTTTCCGCCGGGCTCGCCATTCTCCCCGAGTCCAGCGAAGGGATTGCTCCCGAAGCTGCGAAGGAGCCAACGCCCCCGGCTCCCCGGAGCTTGGTGGAAGGGAGCGCCGTCCACGCGCCGGCCCCTGAAGCCGTAGTCGCGAAGCCCCCTCTTGAGCAGCCTGCGCTTCAAACCGCTCTTGAAGCGGAACCCCTGGCCCAACCGGGTCCCGAGGGAACCGCCGCGCCACTGGCGCAACCGGGTCCCCGAAGCTCTGCGCAGGGG
>JACQRQ010000049.1 GCA_016206405.1 Elusimicrobiota bacterium
CCCAGTCTTGAGACAAATTCTAGGCGCGACGAAGGAGCATGCCGGTTGGCATGTGACTGATGGAGCTACGACGAAGTTGCCCGAGAGTGGGCCTCCCCGAAGGGCCAGGGCGCTATTGGGCTGCGACTTCGTCTCTCCTCGCTCACACCTTGCGGTAAGGTTTTACTCCTTTCCGCATGGTGCCTGCCGCCCTATGGCGGCAGGCATACCAGCGGGCATGCTCGCTCTTCGATCCTCGTCTCGCTCCGATATCGCCATGGCAAATTGTCTAAATTATTGCTTCACAAGCCCTTAACCCGGAAACCCCAGTTGCAGCTTCTTATTCGTGTGAAGGGACTGTACCAAACTGTGCAACTGTGGTTGCGCCTGCGGCACCGGACAATCCCGCCTCGGCTGAGCCGTGGCGGCCCTGTGGGCGAATTCCAACTGAGGAATTCGGGTTAGTGCGGCTTTCCTACCTCACGCGGCCTCTTTTCCTCAGCCTTTTGAGCTATCTTGGTTTGATCATTCTCGCGGACCAATGGGGATTTTTCGTCCGCCAGGCTGAAAACGGACCCGGCTTGGCGGCGACCGGCGCTGTGGTGGAGGCCGTGGGCAGTCTCCGGGCGCCCGTCGTCCTGCGCCCAAGTCGGAGCCGGGCCATCCTGGAAATTTCTCAAATCGACGCGCGCCCCGTTGTGGGACGCATATTGATGGTCTGGTCCGGCCCGGCATGGAATTTTGAGCCCGGCGACGTCCTGCGCGTCCAAGGGAAGTGGTACCTTCCACCCCGCGCGCGCTTTCAAGGCGGGTTTGATTATCGGGGATATTTGGCCCGCCAGAACATATTTTCGATTCTATCCGTGCAAAACGCCCAACTGGAAAAAAAAGGCGGATTTTCCGTCTCTCGGTGGGCGTACCGGCTTAGAAGCTCGATTCAGTCCGTTTATGAGAGAGAGTTCTCTCCCAGCCAGCAAGGCATTTTGGGCGGCATCGTTCTGGGTGAGAAATCTCTTCTTCCCCGCGAATTGAACCGCGCCTTCCGGGATGCGGGGGCCATGCATTTGCTGGTGGCTTCGGGTTCCAACGTCGCTTTCGTTTGGCTGCTCGTGTTTTCTTTGGGCGGAATCGCGGGAATGGGAGAGCGGGCCAAGCTGTTTTTGGGAGCGTTCTTCGCCGGCGTTTACACTTGCGTGGCCGGAGCGGACGCGCCGCTGTTAAGGGCGTATTTGATGGCCCTGGCGGTCGCCGCCGGTCATCTTTTGGAGCGCGATTCCGGGTTATTCCAAGCCTTGGTGCTCTCAGCCTGGCTGATACTCATTTACTCTCCTCAGAGCCTGTTTATGGCGGGATTCCAGCTATCTTATGTGGCGGTGTTGGGACTCATTTGGGCGATTCCCCGCTGGCAGCCCTTTTTTTCAAGATGGGCCAAGGGGCCTGGACGGGATCTCAAGACGATTTTTATCGGCATCGGGGCGGCTTCAGTGGTTTGTCAGTTGGTTTTGACGCCGATTCTGGCAAACACCTTTCATCAGATTTCAATCATCGCGACCATGTCGAATTTGATTCTCGTGCCCTTGGCCGCATCGCTGATGGGCCTGGGCTTGGCGGTTTACGCGTGCTGGTGGCTTCCCGTGCCGTGGCTTTTTGAAGCGGCCGCATGGGCGTCGCGGCTGAGTCTCACGGCCTTCGAGGGGCTTGTGGCTTTTTTCGCGGGCTTGCCTTTTTCGTCCGTTTCCGTCGGGTCCCTTTCGGGATCGCAGATTTTTGCCTATTACCTGGGGGCTTTTGGGATATTGGCGCTGCCGTCATGGAAAACCTTCTTTCGCTTGGGCGCCGGAGGGGCGGTATTGGCTTTGTTGTTGGGGAGCCAACGCTTCATTTTTGGGCCGGGTTTGGAAATTTTGGAACTGGGCGGCATCGGCGCCCGCAGCGTTTTATGCCGCGCCCGGCAAGGACAAACCTGGCTGGTGGATGCCGGCATGTCCGGAACGGAATTGGTCCGGCAATTGCGGCAGCATGGCGTGGGGCGGCTCAACGGAGTTTTTTTGACTTCATGCCGCAAGGATTCTTGGAGAGGGCTGCAGCGTTTGGCTGAAGACATCGCCATTGAGAGCGTTTATGCCCCTGCCGACATTGCCGTTGACCCGTCTTATTTGCGGATGCGCAAGTCCTTGGCGCGCCATGGCGCCGCATGGGTTGAAGCCTGGCCCGGGTGGTCGCAGCCGGCGGGACCCATTGAGTGGAGCATGGAGTCATTTTCAGGCTTCACGGGGCACCCCGAGCTCGATGACGCGGTTTGGAAATTGAAGCGAGGGAGCGCGGATATAAATTTCTCGGCGCACGAATTTGATAAAATAGCCCAATGAAAACGGTCGCCGTTTTCTATGATCCCGAAAAACCGGCCTCACTGGCGGCACTGAAGCGGATAGCCCGCGTATTTGAGGAAAAAAAGATCCGCTTTTTTCTGCTGAAGCTCGGCGCCCGCTTCGGACGTTTTCGGGATTTGGACGCGGCCATCGCCTTGGGGGGCGACGGCACCATGCTCCGCGTCGCACAGCTGGTCGCCCCGCATTCCGTGCCGCTTTTGGGCATCAACAGCGGCGGCCTCGGGTTTCTAAGCGGCATCGAGTTTTCAGATGTCCCGGCGAAGCTGGAAGCCTTCTTATCGACAGGGTTTCCCGTGCAGCAGCGGCGCATGCTGGAAGTGAGCGTGAGCCGAAAGGGCGCGCGCATTTTTGGCCCGGAGATCGCCTTGAACGAATGCATCGTCCGCTGCGCAGAGCAAGGCCGGGCCATTTACGTCGAATCATTTTACGGCTCTGACTTTATCGCGAGTTACTTCGGAGACGGCATTATCGTGTCGACTCCGACTGGTTCGACCGCCTACGCGCTTTCCGCTTCGGGGCCGATCATGGCTCCTCAAATGGACGCATTTTTGCTCACGCCGATTTGTCCGCACACTTTGACGCAGAGGCCGCTGGTTTTTCCGGCCGACCGGCCGGTGACGCTTGAGATCAAGCCTTGGCGGGCGCGCCGGGAAGCCCTGAGCGCCCTGGCTTCCGTCGATGGACAAAGGAATGTTAAGATGAAATACGGCGATGTGGTTCGCATCACCGAATATGGGAAGCCTTTGAAGGTTTTCGTCAATCCGGAGCTGTCCTATTTTGACGTTCTACGGCGCAAGCTTAAATGGGGTGAGAGGGCTAGGGAAATCTGACGCTCGGGAAAAGCCATGCTGAAGAA
>JACQRQ010000050.1 GCA_016206405.1 Elusimicrobiota bacterium
GGTGCATGTCGCGCCAAATTTGGTGGGGCCACCGGATTCCGGTGTGGTACTGCAAGAAAGAAAATTCGAAATGCCCGCCCTCGGTCAGCGCCCGCGCGGCGATGCAAAGTTGCCCCCACTGCGGCCACGGCGAAATGGAGCAGGATCCCGACGTTTTGGACACATGGTTTTCCTCGGCGCTGTGGCCGTTTTCCGTCTTCGGCTGGCCGGAAGGCTGGCCCGGAAACGACAAGACCCTGCTGAATTTTTATTACCCCACCACCGTGATGGTCACGGGCTACGAGATTTTATACCTGTGGGTCGCCCGCATGATCATGGCCGGTCTGGAGTTTATGAAAGACGTCCCGTTTAAAGACGTCTACATCCACGGCATCGTGCGTGACAAGCACGGGAAAAAAATGTCCAAATCCCTGGGCAACGTGATCGACCCCTTGACCCTCATGGACCAATACGGCACCGACGCGATGCGTTTTTCCCTCATGTCCCAAGTGGTGCCCGGGCGAGACATCGCCTTCGCCCCGGAAACGACAGTCGGCCCGCGAAACTTCTGCAACAAGCTTTACAATGCCACGCGCTATATCCTCATGCAGCTCGACACCCCCAGCGCGCAAGAATTGGACCGGATCAAGACCTGGATTGAGCGCCCGGAAAAACTGCTCAAAGAAGGGGATTTCGACCTCGCCGACCGTTGGATTTTAGGCCGCTGCTCGGAAACCATCGAACAAGCCACGGAAGCGCTCGAAAGATACCGGGTGGATGAGGCGGCCCGCCTGACCTACGAATTTCTTTGGGGCGACACCTGCGACTGGTACATAGAAATCACCAAATACAGGCAGGCTTCCAGGAGCGCGACCGTCCTGGCCGTGCTGATCACGGTTCTGGAACACGCGCTCAAAATCCTGCACCCCGTCATGCCCTTCATCACCGAGGAACTCTGGCACGGCATTTATGACAAACTTTTGATCGACCCGCCCCAAAGGTTTCTGCTTTCCTCGGGCTGGCCGAAGCCTTTTCTTTCCATCCCGCCTGACGACAGAAAAAATATGACCTTTCTCAAGGGAGTCATCACCGATATTCGAGTCTTCCGTTTCGACTACAATATCCCCCCGGACCAAAATCTGACGGTCAAATTCGTGACCAAGACCCGGACGGCCGACGATCTATTATTCAAGCAAGCCCGCCATTTTCTGCATCCGCTCGCCAAAATTACCGACGCGGCGGGCAGCCTGGAGCATCCCGGGAAAACCGATTCCGGAAACAATTATCTCTCACCCCCCTCTTCCTCACCCGAGGTGACTTATCTGATTCCCAAATCCGAAATTGACCTCGACAAGACCAGAGCCCGGCTCCAAAAGGAAATTCTCTCCCTGGAAAATCAAATCAAATCCATTCAAGCGCGGCTGGACAATCCGGCCTTCGTCTCTCGCGCCCCGGAAGAAGAAGTCGCCAAGGCGCGCGCCCAGATCGATGAGACCCGCAAAAAGCTGGCTCACAACCAAGACTCCCTGCAGAACCTTCTCAAATAACCCGCCTTTGCGCACGCAATCAAAGGGTTCTCCCCATCGGGCCAATGGGCCTAATGGGAGCTGGGCCCATTGACGGCCTGCATTTAGGACTTTCGCCTCTGGGTTTGCGGCGGGGGTTCCTATATACTTTAAGCGATGAAGAGCGTAGTCTCCGTCTTTGTCAGTTTGGCGCTTATAATGCCTCCCGGTCTGTCCTCGGCCGGGGCCATGGATATGCCGTACCACGGCTCCAGCGGCCGGTTCAAGCTCCCGAACCTAAAAATAACCCCCTTGCAGCTTTTCAACATCTGTGTCACCCCGGATACAAAGCGCGTCAATCTTCCGCTGTTGCTGCAAATCATTCGCCAAAACCCGGCAATTCTTCAAACCCCGCAGTGGACGCGCTACAAACAGACTCTTTCCGTTTTGAACACCATGCTGGAAAAACCACGATCCGGCGCGGAGGAATTGAGCCTGGAAAGCGGCCGCCTCTTTGACGCCTTCCTCAAAGACGCCGAGTCTTTGGGAAGCAGCACCGAGACGGGGGTCTGGATTCCAGGGCAGAGCTTCGCATCCGACCCGCAAGACGGCTCCGAAAATCATGGCCTGCTGCTGCCGGCGGATTGGATTAAGAATGACGCCCGCGATTTTCTGGTCAAGCTGGGGTTTGAAAAATACTCGGAGCAGATTTCCGGCAGCCTTAAAGATAAAAATCTGACCGAGCTGCAGAGAAAAGTGCTGGAATTCAACCGGAAGCGCTATGAAGTCGTGGATGCGGCCAGGGAATTGGCGGTCGAGGTGATTGCGGGCCTTGCGAGCCAGAAGAACTCCCCCAAAGCCGAGGCACTTGCCGTTGACCTGACTTGGCGGCTTTTGACGCTTCAGCCCCTGGACCCCCCGTCCAATCTCCCCAACGAAATCGCCAACGCGCCGGCGGCGGAAATCTCCGATTGGCTGACCATGGTAACGGTACAAAAGCTGGCCTCGCAACTGCCGGGCGTCGCCTCCGACGTCATCGGCGCCGTTTATCCCCAGGAAGTTTTGCAGCGCCATATGGGAAGCCTGCAAAAGGACGGCCGTAAGAATCCTGAGGCCGCCGAATTCATCCGCCACGTCAAGACCCTTAAGACGCTCGTGGAAAAATCGATGGCGTCCATGTACACCGATCCGGAGGTCGGGCAGACGCGCTACGCCGGCCGCGCCCTCGCGGCCGCGCTGCTCCGCTACGCCCGCCGCAACGGCAAGCCCGGAATCGAAGCCGCGTTAAGAAAGAAGCTTGAGGACAGCGGCCTCCGCCTGGAAAACTTTGTCGGGAACACTCTCGTTTTGGACGCCCGCGGCGGGAAAAAGGTCAGCTTCAGAGTCAAGACCGGCGACATCATCGGCGAACGAAGCCTCGGAAGGGAAGCGGCTGAAATCACCTTTGGAGTCCGGCCGCACCTAAGTTGGCGGCTTTGGTACCGGGCGTGGAAAGAGGGCTTGATGGGCAACCTTCTCGGCATGTGGGCCAATCCGTCCTCTGAGCCGCAGTTTTCAAAGGGACAAACAATCCGCAACGCGGTGAAAGGAAGCCTGCGCCTGCTCCAAGCTTGGCTCTCGAAACGCTCTTTCACCAGAAACGGCTATTCTCATGTCGGCATGATTTGGGTGCGCAAAGCCGACGGCGTTTCGATGACATGGGCCGTCGACAATTACCCCAACGCCGGAGA
>JACQRQ010000053.1 GCA_016206405.1 Elusimicrobiota bacterium
GAAACCTGCGTCCGGGAAACAGGAACGGGAAATTTGCTAAGCTCAGGGCCTATGTTCCGGCACGCCTTTGCCATTTTTGTGGTGTGCGTGTCTTTGCGCGCGGCGTACGCCCGCGTCGCCTACAATCCTTATTCCAACACCAAGGGTGAGTTTGAAAATCCGGCGCTGCGCATTCTTAAGGAAGGCAAATATTACTTCCCAAGAAGCGAAATCCTGGTGGGACCGTTCTTTCAGCCGCTGCGGAATTTTCCGGAAAAAATGATGGCTTTCCGCGAACCCGGCTTCGCCTTAATCTTGGCGGGGCTTTATGGGCTTTTCGGATACAACAACTGGCCGCTGTGCCTTCTGCACGTCCTGCTCAACAGCCTCATGTGCGTTTTCCTTCTATGGATCGGCGACAAAATGATTTCGCGGCGGGCGGGCCTTGTGGCGGCCTGGCTGGGCTGCTTTTTTTTCAGCATGATCACCTATGTCGTCCACGTCTACGTCGTCTTGATCAACGCCTTCTTGCTGACGCTGCTCTATTGGCTCGTCACCCACAAGAACTGCGCTTCTTGGAAATGGCTGGCGGCGGCATCCGCCTTGATCGGCGTCGGCACCATGATCAAGCCGGAAATCGGGTTGATCGCTCCGTTTATCTGGTGGAGCCTGCTTAAACAAGAGCCCTTCCGGCGGCATTGGCTGCGAAACGGCGTTCTCCTGTGCGCGGGAACGTTCGTCCTCCAAGCGGCCTGGGCCGTCAGAAACTACATGCTTTTGGGAGACTGGCTTTTCGTGCGCAGCAGCACGGGCACGTATTTTTTTCTGGTGCAGGACTGGAAATTCGGCTGGTCGCGCCAATTCCACCAGCTTCCTTGGGAGCCCTGGCCCGTGCTCAACGAGGTGGAGCACAGCCGATACCTGGTGAAAAAATATTGGGATTTTCTGTCCCAACTGAGCGCGTGGGAAATATTCCGGACCTACAGTTGGCGCGCGCTCCAGCAGTTTTTTCCTTTCTACGGAGACGGCTCCTATGATTTCACCTTCACGGGCCTTCTGCCTTTCTGCTTTTTGGCCGTCGTGGTCAACGCCTGGAGAAGCGCCCTCACCCTTCGCCTGCTGGCCGCGCCTTACTTGGTCTTCAACGCTTTCTACATTTTCGTGCAGCCCAGCCACGGCTACCGCCAGCTGCTCTCCCCCTTGTTCCTGCTCTTATCCAGCATGGGCATTCTGTGGTGCTGGGACCAGCTCTCCCGATGGCGCTCCCTGCGGCTGGGGCTTTTCGGAGCCTGGACCGCCGCCCACGTCTTTTTATTCTTCCACCTGGACTCGCTCAAGCCTCTGCTCCGCTCCATTTTCTATGGAACAGTCCATTGAACCATGAAGCCTTCCACCTCCGTCCGCCCAAAAGTCGTTGCCAAGCCGTGGGGCAAAGAAGTCTGGTTCGCCCGAACCTCCAAATACGTCGGCAAGCTTCTTTATATCCGAAAGGGACACCGGCTGAGCCGGCAGTACCACCGGGTCAAGCATGAGACCCTCTACACGCTCAAGGGGAAGTATCTTCTGGAGCTCAACGGAAAAAAGTACTTGAAGAAGCCCGGCTCAGTCGTCGTGCTGCCCCCCAAGACCATCCACCGCATGCACGCCAAATACGGGCCGGTGACCTTGATCGAGGTTTCCACGCCGGAAGTGTGGGACGTCGTGCGTTTAAGCGACGATTACGGCCGCAGCTAAGCGGCTTTGGGCGCAAGGCTGGAGCTTCTGAGAATTTTGGAGGGCAGCCCCCCGCCCGTCTGGCCCATGGAATGCTCGTAACGGACGGAGGAGGCGGAGGGGTTAAAAGGGATGTTGAGAGTCTTTCGAACCTCCCGCTCGGTATGGTCCCTCAACGCCACCAATTCTTCCGGCGCCAAGGTATCGGTGTAGACGAAGGAGCGGTAGCCCCCGTCCGGGTCCCCCTTGTAGTAATCGGCCACCTGAGTGTAATCCACCTCAAAGGAATAGAGGCTGTCTCCCGTTTTTTCATAGGTGTAGACCCATACGCCCGGCTTGGAGGGGTGGGGCACGGCGTAGTCGTAATACGGGGAACCCGGATAGGTGGTGATGATGGTCACGTCAAAATCATCGGGCTTGACTTCCAAAAGCCACTGTTGGGTCTCCGCGATGGTTTTTTTTGTTTCTCCGGGATGGCCGATGGACATCAGCGCCTTAACCTTCAGTCCATGCCTGCGCGCGATCTCGACGCAGCGGGTGTTTTCTTCCCGGGTCGCCCTCTTGTTGATATTTTCCAGAATCCGGGGAGAGCCCGATTCAAAGCCGGTCAAAATCCAGCGGAAGCCGGCGCGGCGCATCGCCTCGGCCTGCTCGTCGGTGAAAAGCTGGGCCTTGATAAAGCCCCTCAACCGGAACTCGGTCTTGATCTCTTTTTGAGCTTTGTCGATGAGGTTCATGAGCTCCACCATCTTGGTGTTCACGTTGAGCTCGTCATCGTAGAGCATGAACCCGCGCGCGCCGTATTTGCGGTGCATCTGAAGCATTTCCTCGACGACATTTTCCGAGGTGCGCATGCGCACGCGCCGCAGCATGGGCGATTCCCGGCCGCCGCAGAAGCCGCACGAGAAGGGGCAGCCGAGCTGCGCGATCATGCTCAGGGCGGGGACGTTGTCGATAGAGTAGTGGTAGGAGCCCACGTCCACCAAATGCCGCGCCGGAAACGGCGTCTCATTTAAAGTGCGGTTGTTTAGGAACAGCGCCCCCGCCGGATCATCGGCGTCGATAAGCCGCGGCGCCCCCTCCTTGATGGCTTCAAACACGGCGAATTCGCCGTCTCCGGCCACCAGGACGTCGCAGAGTTCTCCAAGCTGGTTAAACGCCTTGGTCGCCCTTCCGTCGATTTTCTTGCGCGCTTCCCGGCGATAGGCCGCGTGAACGAGGGTGATATGGGGCCCGCCCAGGATGACCTTGGCGTCGGGCCGGTCGAGCCGGATCCTGCGGATGATTTTGGCGGCGGCCGGCATTTGGGGCGTGGTCGCCGTCACGCCGAAGATTTTGGCGGAACTGTTCTTAAGGTGGATGGAGATGACGTCTTCAAAGTTCTGGATGCCCGAAAGATCGAGCATCTCCACTTCGTGGCCGGCTTTCTCAAGCACGGCGGCCACTTTCAGGATTCCGAGGGTCATAAAGACCCTCTCATCCAGCAAAAATATAGAGGGCGGCGTAATCAGGCATATGGGAGACATAGCACCCCGCGCGCAACTTTAAATGGAGGCTGACGACGGGCCAAAAAACCGTATTTAAGTATAGCATCCGACCAGAAAAGCGTCAAGGGCGGGAATGACTCCCGCCCGGCGTCGTCAGCGAAGGTAGCGCTCGGGCAGCGTGGGCTTAAAGCAGCTCTCGGGAGGCGTGAACAGATTATGACGCACGATATACCACAGCGCGGCGACGCCGTCTTTCCAGGTGATTTTCTTGCCCTCGATATAACGGCGCGGAAAATAGGATATATAAACCTCGTGAATGCGGACCCGCAGCTTGGCGATTTTAGCCGTCACCTCGGGATCAAAGCCGAAACCACCGGAGGTCACGATCACGTTCTTGATGAGGTCGGCGCGGAAGGCCTTGTAGCAGCCCTCCAGGTCCGTCAAATAGATATCGGAGCATAAATTGGAGACGAACGTCAGCAAGCGGTTGGCCAGGCGGTGCCAGGTCCGGTGCACCTGGCTTCCCGACTGCTTAAACCTCGAGCCGAACACCACGTCGGCTTGCTCCTCGATGATCGGCCGAATGACCGCGACGATGTCGCCGGGATCATACTCCAGATCGGCGTCCTGAACGACGATGATGGTTCCGGTCGAATGCTCCATCGCCCTGAGAATCGCCGCCGTTTTGCCTTGATTTTTTCCCTGAAACAAAATGCGCGCATTCTCGGACTTGAGGCTCTCCATGATGCGCCGCGACTCGTCGATGGAGCCGTCGTCGATGAGGATGTACTCCACGGGTATAGGCCAGGCGACTTTCTGCAAAGCCTCCCAGATGATAGGCAGGGTCTTGGCTTCGTTGTAGACCGGAATGATCAAAGAAAGCTTGTGCATGGCCCTCATAGTAGCACATTCCAAACGCTCGCCCAACCCCGGGCAAAAAGGCCGCGCATGGAACTTGGGCGTCATATTTTGTAGGATGGGACCCGGCGAAACCGCCCGCCCAACGCGGCCTTTTCCGCTCTTAGGCGGTCCTTTTTTACCGCCCCCTTCGGGCGCTTCGTCCTTCTCCCCGGAGAGCGCGGGGCGGACGCTCAAGGGTCCGATGCCCGAACCTCTTTTTTCCGTCGTCATCGACAACTACAATTACGGCCGCTTTTTGGGGGAGGCGATCGAAAGCGTTTTGGCTCAGGAATTCCCCAGCGGCGAAACGGAGCTCATCATCGTGGACGACGGCTCCACCGATGATTCCCGCCGCGTGATCGAATCTTTCGGAGACCGAGTCGCCGGCGTCTATCAGGACAATCAAGGCCAGGCGACCGCTTTCAACAACGGCATCCGCCGGGCGCAAGGGCGCATCGTCTGCCTGCTGGACTCAGACGACTTCTGGCGAAAGGACAAACTCAAAAAAGTGGCCGAGCGCTTCCAGCGGCAGCCCGAACTCGGGGCCGTGCAGCATTATCTCCAGGACGTGGACTTGAGCCGGCGCTCCCTGGATAATCCGCTGCCTCCCTGGCCCGAGTCTTACGGCGTGGAGGATTTCCTCGACGGCCGCGTCCCCTATACCGCCACCAGCGGCCTCGCCTATCGCCGGGAACTCCTGTTGCAGGCCCTCCCGATTCCTAAAAAGCTCTTTTATTACCTCGACGACTACCTTTCCACGCGCGCGCTGTTTTCGGCTCCCCTGGGCAATATCCGCGAAGCGCTGGGCTACCACCGCGTCCACGGGCAGAATTTTTGCGCCCAGGGCTTGGCCAGCCCCGAAAAAATAGAAAAGGATTTTTTCAACCGGGATATATTCCGGAAGGAACTGGAGGGCTGGCTCAGCCGCTTCGGCAAGGATCTCTCGCCCAAGTATTTGGCAATCGAGGCTCTCGAAATTTTAAGGCGGCGAATTTTGCTCGAGGCCTACCGGGGAAACCGGCGGGAGGCCGCCCGCGCCTGGCTCAAGGGGCTCCGCCTGCATTGGCGCGGGCCCTTCGGGAAATTCCGCCTGTTGACCTGCGCGCTGGCGGTCCTCTCGCCGCGGCTCTATGTGGGCCTCTATGATTTTTACGGCCGCCGGCGCGGCCTGGTGACCCTGAGAGCGCACCTCTTCCCCGAGAGATGACCATGACCTCCGGCGCCCGCTGTCCAGCCTGCCTTAAACCGGCGCCCAAACAGGCGCTGGAAAATCATTTCGACCGCATCGGCCAAAAGCCTTACGAGGTGCTCCGCTGTCCGCACTGCGGGGTGGTTTTCTCGGAACCCCAGGCGGCCGTCGGCGCGGAGTGGTACCAAAAGGCCGCGCCCATCCGCGACCGCGAAATGCATCCGGCGCCGGAGCGTGATTGGCGCTACCGGACTTTCCTTCGGCGGAATCTGCCTCCCGGCCGAATCCTGGACGTCGGCTGCGGAGACGGCGGCTTCCTGCTGTTGTCCGAGAAGAACGGCTTCCGGGGAACCGGCTTCGACTACGATTCCCGGATGATCGAGCTGGCCAGGCGCGCCGGATTAGCCGACGTGGAAGCGGCGGAATTCGAGCGGTTCTGCGCCAAGCGCCGTCCGGGGGAATTCGACTTTATCACCCTCTTTGACGTTCTGGAGCATACCCCCAAGCCTCACTGGTTCCTGGCGTCGCTCAAAAATCTGCTCAAACCGGGAGGCTATGTCGCCATCACTCTGCCCAACGGCCAAAGGCCGCTTCTTTTCGGCCGCGAGGAGCACGATTATCCCCCCCACCATTTCACAAGATGGACGCCCGCGACGCTGTCGCGCTTTCTGGAAAACCTCGATTTTCAGGTGATTTACGTCCACGCCTCCCGGCTGAAACTCAGCTATCTCTCGGACAACGCCTTTTTTTATTTTTTTCAAAAGGTTTTGCCCTGGGCGAAGAGACGCCTTCTGGGGTTGGGGCCGGAAAAAAGCCAAAAGACCATCACCGAAATCATGCTTTGCTCCTCTCAAGAGATGCCCGGCTGGTTCTTGCGGCTGATCGGCGACAAGCTGGCGCGGCAAACCTGGGTCAACCGCGCCAAGGGAGTTTTCAAAGTCCTGTTTCTTCCCGGCGCCGCCGGACTGTGGCTTTTCTATAAACTGCGCGGCCGCCAGTGCGGCGACTGCCTCTTCGTGCTGGCCCGGCGCCGGCCGCCCGGCCATTCCAGAAAGGATATTTAGTATACTGCTCAACAAAATGGAGCCGCTCAAACACGTCCCCTGCCTCTGCGGCCGCGACGATTACCGCGTGCTCTACGACCGGCCCTACGCCCTCACCTCCGACCATTTGGGCGATTTTCTGGCGACCACGGACCGTTTCGAAAACTACGGCCGCATCGTGCGCTGCCGGCGCTGCGCCCTTGTCTACACCAACCCGCGCCTGGAAGATTCTCTGATCTTCCGGGGCTACGCGGACAGCCGGGATGAAAACTATGTCGAGGAGGCCTCCAACCGCTCCATCAACGCGCACATCAGCGTGGGCGCCCTGCGCCGATTCCGGAAAGGGGGCAGGCTGCTGGAAGTGGGAAGCTCTCTGGGATACTTTCTAAACGCCGCCCGCGTCGACTACGAGGTGACCGGCGTGGAGGCCAGCCGCTGGGCCGCGGAAGAGGCGCGGCGAAAATTCGGGGTCCCCGTCAAGACGGGATCGCTCCAGGAGCAGCGGTTCGAGGACGGCGGCTTCGACATCGTGTGCCAAATCGACGTCATCGAGCATGTCACCGACCCGGTTGCGCTGCTCAATGAATGCCGCCGGATCCTCAAACCGGGCGGCCTGCTTTACGTCGTCACCCCGGACATCGACAGTCTTTCGGCCATGCTTTTGCGGGGAAAGTGGTGGGGGCTCCGCCCGGCGCACCTGTATTACTTCAGCCGCCGCACGCTCACCGATCTGCTTGAAAAAATCGGCTTGGAGATCGTTCTGGCGCGCTCCTTCGGCCGCATCTTCTCCCTCGGCTACTGGGCCAGCCGCCTTAAAAGCTATCCCGCTCTGGTCCACAGGCCGATCGAGCGGGTCATCTCTCTTCTTGACGTCCACGAGAAGCTCATGTACATCAATACCAGAGACTCCATGGAGCTGGTGGCCAAAAAAAGAGGTTGAACGCGGTTGCCTCAAGCCCCGCCCCTCCGCCGGACCCGCTTGCCATGAAAAAAAAGATCTTTATGGTTCTCGGAACCCGGCCGGAGGTGATTAAGCTGGCCCCGGTCGTCCACCGGCTGCAAAAATGCGGGAAAAAAATAGCGCTGAGGATTTGCGCCACCGCCCAACACCGCGGGATGATGGACCAGATGCTGCGAGTCTTCAAGCTCCGCGCGCATTTGGACTTCAACCTGATGCGGGCGCGCCAAACGCCGGCGCAGATCCGCCGCAGGACCCTCCTCAAGCTCACGCCCGTTTTGATCCGGGAAAAACCGGACATTCTTATCGTCCAAGGCGACACCACCACCGCGGCCGCGGCGGCGAGGGCCGCCGCCGGATTGGGTATTCCGGTCGCCCATGTGGAGGCGGGCCTGCGCTCCCATGACCTGAAAAACCCTTATCCGGAGGAAGGCAACCGGGTTGAAATCGACGCTCTCTCCGATCTGCTTTTTGCCCCGACCCCGTTGGCGGCCCAAAACCTGCTCAAGGAAAATACGCCGGCCGGCAAAATCTGGGTGACGGGAAACACGATCGTCGACGCCTTGCGCTGGGCGCTCAAGCGCCCCAAGGTCCGCCCGCGCGCGGAGATCGCGGCCTGTCTGGAGCGCATCCGGAGGGAACGCGGCCGGGGACGGTTCCGGCCGATTTTGGTGACGCTGCACCGGCGCGAAAGCTTCGGCAAGCCGCTGCGGGGTATTTTTGCGGCCTTAAGGCGCCTGCCGGAGATTTTTGACGGCGTCGATCTTTTTTTTCCGGTGCATCCCAACCCGCAGGTCAAAAACCTCGCCCACCGCATGCTGCGGGCGCCCCGCATCCACCTTTTGCCGCCCCTGGGCTATTTGGAGATGCTGCAGCTCATGCGCTCGGTCCATCTGATTTTGACCGACTCGGGGGGCATCCAGGAGGAGGCGCCGACTTTGGGAAAACCGGTGCTGGTGCTGCGCAAGAAAACGGAGCGCCCGGAGACCCTCCTGGCGGGCCTGGGCCTGCTGGCGGGGACGGAGCCGGCTTCCATCCTGCGCCATTGCGCCCGTCTGCTCAATGACCGGAGGCTTTACCGCCGCATGAGCCGCGCCGAAGACACTTTCGGCGACGGACAGGCCGCCCGCAGAATCGTGGATGCCGTCCTGTTTTACCTCGGCGTGAAAAGGAACAGAACTCGGGATTGGAGGCGGAAACCGCCGGATCAATTTTTTGACGGAGAAGGCTCTTTGTCGATGAGGGCTTGAACGAACTTGTGCGCCTGTCTAAAATCGGCCGGCGCCAGGACGGGCCAGTGCCTTGCAAGCAGATAAAACTTGTGCAGGCGCCTGAGTTGGCGCAAAAAAGGGACGGGCGTTAAGCCGTACCAATAGAGGCGGCTGGCGAAAGCTCCGGTTCCCAACTGCTCCCGCATGAACCGGCGCGCCTTCTTCGGCTGGAGCGCCTTGATGAGATAGAGGGCGAACTCGTAAACCAGCTTTCTGCGCTCGCGCTCAAAAACTTCCTTCGACGGAAGTCCGGCCTCCAGCGCCGCGAGCGCCTCCGGGAATTCCTCCAGCCAGTAATGGGTCACTTGTTCATCGTGGATGCGGCGTATGGCCAAGGGTTTTCTGATCACGCCCACCTGCACGCCGCCGTCGAACATGCGCGCATAGAGCTCGTTGTCTAAAATGACCATGTCTTTGCGATACAGGCCGTATTCCTTGAACACTTTCCGGGGGATGGCGATGTTGGTGGTGATATATGGCAGAAACTCCGCGCCCACGGCGAAATGCCCCGGAATTTTTCCCTCCGGAATCGGCCCGGCGGGATCGAACACCCTCTCCAGAATGCGCCCGAACCGGTAGGTGAAGGCGTTGGAAAACCAAAATCCGACCTCCGGCCGGCGCTCGATGGCCTGCCGGAACTCCTCCAAGCGCTCCGGCAGCCAAAAATCGTCGGAGTCCAGGTAGGTGATCCAGCGGCCGCGGGCCTGCTCAATGCCGAAATTGCGGCACGCCATATTGCCGATATGCTCCAGCTTGAAATAGCGGAACTTTTCGGGAAGCGTCAAGCCGGCCAGCGCCTGGCCGGTATTGTCCGTCGAGCCGTCGTCCACGATCAGGCACTCGAAGTCCCGGCATGTCTGACGGAGCAGCGTTTCAATCGCGCTGCCGATCATATTGGCCCGCTGGTAGGTGGGCATGATCACGCTGAAAAGCGGCTCTTCCATAACGCGTTGATTATAACAATTTTACCGCGGCGCGGCAGACGGCGGCGGAGCGCAAGCGCGATATTTGGTAAAATGCCCTGCGTTGACGCCCATGGAGACCGCTTGTCCCCTCTGCTCTTCCGCCAAACCTAAAAACCTGGTTCAATCCTGGCCAAATTACGACTACTACCTTTGCGGCGACTGCGAAATAATTTTCAGCCGGCCCTTCAAAAATCCGGGACTTGAGTTTTATGAGGGCTACACCGACCTCTACCCCCACGAGATGCCCGAGCAGAAAATAATCATGTCCCTGGAATACGAGGAGTTTTTAAACGACAGGAACGTCCCCAGGGGGGAGCTTTTGGACATCGGCTGCGGCGACGGATGGTTCATCCGAAGGGCGCAAGACGCGGGCTACCGCGTCGCCGGCATCGACTTCAATCCCCACCGCGTCGAGCTGGCCAAGTCCCACTACGGCCTGCGGGACGTTTTCGCGGCCTCGCTTGAAAATTTCATCCAGGGCGAGGGCAAGGGCCGGACGTTCGACGTCGTCACCCTGTTTCAGGTCTTGGAGCATTTGGACCGTCCCAACGATTGGATGGCCATGATCCGGTCGCTGTTGAAGCCGGGAGGCTATGTCGCGCTCGGAGTGCCCAACCGGGACAGGCGGCCGGATCCGCTCCGGGGTCCGGGCTTGGACTTGTTGGACATCCCCCCCAATCATTTGACGCGATGGAACAAAAAGGGCTTGGCCGACTTCCTGAAAAAGCACGGCTTCTCGGTCGAGCGCCTTGTGGACGTGGATTGGCATCCCCTCCTTTACGCGCTTTATCTGCGCAACAACCTGCGCCTGGGAATGGGGGTTAAAATGCTCAAAACGGACCAAGTGGTCCATGTCTCGCCGCAAAACCGCCTCAGCCCGAATACCGGAATCGTTTTAAACCTGATCCGCGCCAAAGAAGCGGCGATCAATCTTCTGGCGAAAATGACTTACCCGGCTTTCCGTTGGGGATTTAGGGCGCGGGGAGGACAAGGCGTCGTCCTCTACGGCCTCGCCCGCAAAGAAAGCCGATGAAAATCGCCCTGGACATCGGCGGCGCTCTCGCCGGCCCCAGCGGCATTCAACTCTACATCGAGCAGTTGATCGCCGCCCTCGCCCGCGTTGATAAAGACAACCACTACTTCCTTTACGCCGCTTTCTGGAAAAACAAAAGCCGGCTCGCGAACCTGCGGCTGCCGCAAGCGCCGAATTTCCATCCCGTCTTCAAACGTTTCCCCCAGCGCTGTCTGCTGCCCGCCGACGAGTTCTTGGGCCTGCATATCCAGGAGCGCTGGCTCAATAAATTGGGCGTCGGCCTCTTTCACGGGCTGAGCAATTTGCTGCCGCCTTTGCGGCGCGTCAAAACGGTCCTGACCCTCCACCACGTCGGGGGTTTGTCGGACACGGCGACTTTCTGGGACCGCTTCTACCTCAGCCGCCTCACGGACCGCTCCATCCGGCGCGCCGGCGCGGTCATCGCGGTCTCCGCCTTCTCCCGCTCGGAAGCCCTGCGGCAATGGAATCTCGCGCCGGAGAAAGTCTTGGCCGTCCTGGAGGGCGGTCCGCATCCGGCTTTTAAGATGAAAGACCCCGCTTCGCCCCCGGGGCCGGTCCCCCCGCCCTATATTCTTTACGTCGGCAGCCTTCTGCCGCATAAAAACATTCTGACCTTGATCGACGCTTTTTATGAGCTCAGGAAGGCCGGCCTCAAAAGTGTCCCGAAGCTCGTTCTCGCCGGACGGCTATCGCCCTATGCGCAAACGCTGCTCAAAAGGATCGAGGAGCTGCGGCTCGCGGAGGAGGTCCGCGTCCTGGGCGGCCTTTCCCAGGACCGAATCCTGGAGCTCTACCAGAACGCCGATCTCATGGTTTTCCCGTCCCTGCTGGAAGGCTTCGGCTTTCCGGTTTTGGAGGCGATGGCCTGCGGCGTTCCCGTCATCGCCTCCAATTGCGCCGCGATACCGGAAATCGCGGGGGGCGCGGCCCTCCTATTTGAGCCGATGGACGCGGCGGCGCTGGCGCGGCTTATGCGGCAAGTCCTTGAGGACGGGGCCCTGGCCGGGGAGCTGCGCCGGAAGGGTCTTAGGCGGATCAAGGATTTTTCGTGGGAAAAAACGGCGCGGGAAACTCTCGACGTCTACCGGCAATTGCTGAAGGTTTGAGCCCTTAGAGCCTTAGCGATGGGCCGCCTCTCCATCCGCGGAACGGGCGACGCCGCTTGCAACGGCGCCGCGGTTCCCGTTGGCCGCCGCGGCCGCCTCAGCAGCCGCAGCGGAGGGCGCGGGGCTCCTGAAGTAACCAAAACCGCCGATGACGGCCTGAAAGAACTTCCAGGAATTTCCCCTCATCCAGTCCGGATAAATGGATTCGTAGAGAGTGCACTTCTCGCATATCGCCGGGAAATCGGCGCGCTCATGCTTGTCCAAAAGCTCTTTGAGAGGCGCCCCGCTTAAAATCGCCTGCATGCTCTGCGTCTTTAGATCGCCGATGATCAACGTGGCTTCCACGTCCCGGCACGCGCAGGCGTTGACCCGGCCATCGGCCAAAACCGCCGGCCCCGTCAACAACCGGTGGCAGGGACCGCGTTTGAGCGGCAGCGGCCGCGGCGTCAAATCCGCCGCCAGAAGGGTTTCCTCGCTGATATCGCCTCCCCAGTTGTCGAACTGGTCCACCCAATCCAGAAGTATGATCCCCTTCCGGTGGCGGTCGCGCAGGTAATCCCAAAAAGGGCCTTTCCGGTTTTCAACCGGCACGCGCAGGTTCACGGTGATGTCCAAAGAGGACCCCGTGGCCTCCTTTTGCGCGATGAGGTGCTGGATTTGAGGGACGACGGTTTCGAACTTATCCACCTTAAAAATGCGGAGGTAGGTTTCCCGGTCAAAACCGCCGAAGGAGATGCAAACCTTGAGAAATTTTCCGTAAGTGAGAAGCTTGTCGGCCATGGCGGGCCGCATGGCGATGGCGTTGGTGAAAAACTGGGCCGCCCGTATTTGCGGCTGAGACCTCAAAAAATCCAGCTTGTCGAAGAGATACCTGTCTATCAGCGGGTCGCCGACGATGGCGCTCAGGTTGACTTCCCTTCCTCCGGCGCGGACGAAACCCAGGATCGTGTTTTTGAAAGTATCCATCTCCATGGTGACCTTGGGACGCTGCATCTGGGGATAGGCGCAGAAAACGCACTTGGCGTTGCAAATATTGGTTCCTTCCATATAGAGGGTGTTGGGCCACACCCCCACGTTGAAAAGGCGGCCCACCAAGGAACTGCGCATCAAGGCGTAATTCAATAGGACGAGACCCCATTCGTAGCCGTCCGCCAGGCGCCGCCGCGCCGGCTTGGGCAAAATCCGCTTGCCCGCGGCGATCAAGGCAGGCTTGACCCTCTCCCAAACCAAACTGCTCGGTATTTTCATGCTGGAGCCGGAATAACGGACCCGCGAATCCTCTTATTAAGGTTAACAGATATTAACAAATTTTCAAGTCGCCTAAGGGCCTGTCAAACAATAACTGAGTCAATGTGGCCGAAGGGATTTTGACCCAGGGCAAGGCGCGAAGAGCGAGCATGCTTGTGGCATGCCTGCCGCCATAGGGCGGCTGGCACCATGCGGAAAGGAGTAGAACCTTGCCGCAAGGTGTAAGCGATGAGCAACGCCGCCATGGGGCGAAAGCCTCCGGCCCTTTCGGGAGGGCCTATTTTGGGCGATTTCTTCGTTGCTCGATCGGTCACATAGCAACTGTGCCATGCTCCCTCCTCGCGCCTCGAGTTCGCCTCAAACTTGGCCCTCCAAATTGATTCAGTTATTGTTTGCCAGGCCCTAGAGAGTAGCTCGTGCTTCGGCCGCCGGCGCCGTCTTTGAC
>JACQRQ010000056.1 GCA_016206405.1 Elusimicrobiota bacterium
CTCCGGAACCAGCGCCACGCGGCGCTCTCCGGCTCCTGTTTCTTTGAGTATCCCGATCTTCATAGCAAGTGGAAAATCTACAATTTTCCGCGCGGAGTGTCAAACGTCGGAAAACGCCTCGCGGAAGAAACCTTATTTATTGGGGGTCTTCTGCGTCCGCCGGTTCAAATCCCTTTCTTGTTTGGCCCTGCTTTTCGCCCGGAGATGGTTCTCGAAGCTTTGGCTGAAGGTGTGCCCGCCCGTATTGTCGGCCACAAAGTACAGGGCCTCGGTGGGCTGCGGATACAGCACGCCGGCGATGGAGGCGAAGCCCGGATTGCATATGGGGCGCGGCGGCAACCCCCCGTACAGGTATGTATTGAAGGGGGAGGGGTATTTCAGGTCCTCGAGAGTCAATCCTTTTTTCCAATATCCAAGGGCGTATTGGACGGTCGGGTCGGCCTCCAGGTTCATCCTTTTCCTCAGGCGATTCAAATAGACGGAGGCGATCACGGGCTTCTCGTCCTGCCGAACGGCTTCGCGTTCCACGATGGAGGCCAAAATCACCACCTGCTGCAGGGGGTGGCTGGCGCGGGCGCGGTAGAACGCCGGGAGCACCTTGTCCAAAAATTCCTCGTGCATGATCCGGGCGACCTTCGCCGCCGGCATGCTTTTGCTCAAAAAATAGGTCGCCGGGAAGAGGTAGCCCTCCCAGTCCCGGGAGTAAACGTAGCGGACAAACTCCGTCTGGGGCGCGATGTCGAGATTTTCGAGCCGCTCGCCGATCTGCTCCACGCGCCAGCCTTCAGGGATGGTGACCCGGATGTAGTCTCTTCCGCCCCGAAGGAGCTTCCATAACACCACCGGCGAGAGCATCCCTTCGTTGAGCACGTATTCCCCGGGCTTCAGCGAGCGGTCCAACCGCGAAAAAAGCGCCATGGCCTTAAACGCGGCGGGAAAACGGATCACCTTGTTTTGTCCGAGGATTTCCGAAATCCTCTGGGCGCTGGCGCCGGTGGGGATGATGACCTCCACCTCTGGGCCGTTGCGCAGCCACAGCGCCGCGGCCAGCAGCAGAAATGCGCAGAAAATCGCCGCCAGCGTTCCTTTCATGGCTGCGCGCTCGCGCCCTGCAGAGGCGCCTGCAAAAGGGGAAAGTGCTCCGCGCCCGACGCCGACAATTCGCTGCGGTAAAGAACCAGCCGCCCGGCCAGCATCTGTCCCGCGAAGAAAGGAGCGGCCGCCGGTCCCTGAAGCGTTTGCTGAAGGCGGACCAAATTTCTAGCCGAGCGCATTCGCCCCAAAGTCAGATGCGGGACGAAAGGTTTGTCGGGAGCGGGAAAATCGCGGCGTGCGAGCTCCCGATGAAGGTCCTGCGCCAACCGGATTATTTGCTCCGCGCCCCGGCCGACGCCCGCCCAAATCACGCGGGGGCGGCTGAGGGAGCCGAAGGCGCCGACATGGTCCAGACTCAGATCGAAGCTGGGATTTCGGCGGGCGGAGGCTTCAACCGCCGCCGTGAGAGGCTCCAAACGGTCCTCGGAAATCTCCGCGTTGAAATAGAGGGTGAAATGGAATTGCCGGGGGCTGGTCCATTTAAAATTCGCCCCGGAGCGCTTCAGGTCGTCTTGGTATCGGGACAACGAAGCCGCCATCGATTCATCCAGTGGAAGCGCGACGAAGATTCGCAGCACTAAGGCTCCGTCGTGAAATTACTGGCAAATTTGGAGGCCCAGATTCGTGGTGAGTTCGAGGCGCGAGGAGGGAGCAATGCCCCAGCGCATTGTGACCGATGAGCAACGAAGAAATCGCCCGAAGATGGGCCTCCCCGAAGGGCCGGGGCGCTTTTGGCGTGCGACGGCGTCGTTCGTCGCTTACGATGCCTCCAGCATCGCCACGCTTCTCTCTCCTTGTCTCGCTCCAAAATCACTTCCGGCAAATTGGTCATTTATTTCATGACGGAGCCTAAGGTAATTTATACTCGCCGAAAACAGCCTGCAGGCACGACACGATTTCGCCCAGGCTGGCGTAGGCGCGCACCGCCTCCAAGACGGCCGGCAGGATGTTTTCCGGGCCGCGGGCGGCGCGCGCGAGGTTTTCCAAGCCGCGCCGGACGCGGGCATTGTCGCGCGAAGCCTTCAGTTTTTTGAGCCGCGCCTTCTGCTGTCTTTCCACGGAGCCCGGAATTCTCAAAATCCGCACTTTCGCGCCGTTGCCCTCGTAAAGGTTGACGCCCACCACCTTTCTTTTTCTTGCGGCGACGGCCTGCTCGTGGCGGTAGGCCGTCCGGGAGATTTCGCGGTCGAAATATCCGGAGGAGAGCCCGGCCAGGACTCCGCCCATGCCCTCGATCTCGCCGATGATCTTGAGGGCCGCCTGCTCCATGGCGCAGGTCAGGGATTCCAGATAATAGGAGCCGCCGAAGGGGTCGACCGTCCCCGTCAAGCCGGATTCATGCGCCAGAATCTGCTGCGTGCGCAGCGCCAAAGTGACGGCTTCTTCGGTGGGCAAGGCCAAGGCTTCGTCGTAAGAATTGGTGTGCAGGCTCTGCGTGCCGCCCAAGACGGCCGCCAACGCCTGATAGGCGGTGCGCACCAAATTGTTCATGGGCTGCTGCGCGGTGAGGGAGACGCCGGCCGTCTGGCAATGCACCGGCAGCATCCAGGAGGTCGGTTTCTGCGCGTGGAATTCCTCTTTCATCATCCGCGCCCACAGCCGCCGCGCCGCCCGCAGCTTGGCGATTTCCTCAAAAAAATAGTTATGCACGTCGAAAAAGAAGGAAAGATTCCTCGCGAAAGCGTCCGGGGAAAGCCCTCTGGCCGTCAAGCGCCTGACGTATTCCCTGCCGTTGGCCAAAGTGAAAGCCAGTTCCTGCACGGCGCTGGCCCCGGCTTCGCGGATGTGGTAGCCCGAAATGGAAATCGGATAAAAGCGCGGCGCTTCTTTCACGCAAAACTCGATCGTGTCGAGCACCAGGCGCAATGACGGCTCGGGCGGGTAGAGATATTCGTTTTGAGCGATGTATTCCTTGAGGATATCGAGCTGGAGGGTGCCCCGCAAGCGCTGCCACGGCACTCCTTGCCGGTCGGCCATGGCCAGATACATGGCCAGAAGAACGGGGGCCGGCAGGTTGATGGTCATCGACGTCGAGACTCCGCCGAGGTCGATGCCGTCGAAAAGAATCTCGAAATCCGCGAGCGAGGAGACGGCGACGCCCTCCCGCCCGACCTCTCCCTCGGCGCGCGGGACGTCGCCGTCGATGCCCAAGAGCGTGGGAAGGACGAAAGCGGTCGAGAGGCCGGTCTCGCCGTGGCCTAAAAGGTATTTAAATCGCTTGTTGGTTTCCCGCGGGCCTTGGTGGCCGGCGAACTGCCGCATGGTCCAAAGCCGGGTCCGGTAGCCGGAGGCCAAGAGGCCGCGCGTGAAGGGATAGTGGCCGGGATCGCCGAGGTCGCGCGCGTAGTCGATCCCCGCGGCATCCTCGGCCGCATAAACTGTCTTGACGGGAAGATCGGAAAGGGTGGCCGGTTCGCCGGCGGCGGACGGCGCAAGCTCGACCGCCATCAGACCGAAAAAGAGGCGCCGCAGGAGCAGGAGCCTGACGCGTTCGGATTTTTGAGCTCGAAGCCGGAAGCCATCAGGCTTTCCTTGTAGTCGACGACGGCCCCTTTGACGAAATTCAAGGTGCGGGCATCCACCGCCACTTTGGCGCCGTCGTGCTCCGCCACCGCGTCTCCGAGAGCGCGCTTATCCGTGAACTGAAATTCGTAGCGCATTCCGGAACAGCCGCCGGCCATAACCTTCAGGCGCAAAAACCCGCCGGGCATGTTTTGTCCGGCGAGAACAGCCTTGATTTGTCGCGCTGCGGCCGGCGTTATCGTCAGCATCGTTGCCGCTCCTAAAACTGGTTCGATTTCCCGCAGCCGCAAGTGCCCTTGACCTGGGGATTAGTTATCTTGAAGCCGGAGCGCGTCTCGCTTCGCTCGTAATCGAGCGTCGAGTCTTTCAGCTTCTCGTACGATTGAGCGTCGACGACGACCTCAAAGCCGTCGAAGCCGGCGTTCACGTCGCCGTCTTTCCTGTCGTCGAAGCTGAAAGCGTATTCAAAACCGGCGCAGCCGCTCGGCTTGAGGGCGATGCGCAGGGCCTTGCCCCGGATTTGAGAGTCGGCTTCAAAGTAAGATTTCACCTGTTTTACCGCGTTTTCCGTCAGAGTCAGCATGGGCGCCTCCCGTGGGTCTAAAAATAGTATAGCGCCTTTCCCCGTAATTTTCAACGCAATTTCGCCGGTGTGCGGCCGGCGCGTCTCGCCGAGAGTTATTCCGGCGGCAGGAGCTTCCGGAATTGGCGCTTGCCGACTTGGAGGATGGCTTCCCCGGCGATTTCCAAGGGCTCGTCCGCCAGGCAGACTCTGTCCTTGACGCGAACGGCCCGCTGCTTGAGCAGCCGCCTGGCCTCGTTTTTGCTGGGGGCGGTTTGGGACTCGACCATGACCTCCACCAAAGTCATGGAAGTCCTGGGAAGGCGAAAGGAGGGGATATCGGAGGGGATTTCCTTGCGGCTGAAGACCCTCTCAAACTCCGCGCGCGCCTCGCGAGCGGCCTCGGCGCCGTGGAAGCTTTTCACCAGCCTCTCGGATAAATCCAGCTTGGCCTGTTTGGGATGAAGCGCTTTGACCGCGCTTAAATCGGCGTCGGTCAACAGCTCATAATAGCGCAGCATCAGGGGATCGGAAAGGGACATCGCCTTGCCGAACATATCGGCCGGGGCCTCTTCCAGGGCGATATAGTTCCCATAACTTTTCGACATTTTTTTGACCCCATCGGTGCCCTCCAGAAGCGGCAGGGTTAAAACGACCTGCGGCGGCTGGGAAAAATCCTTCTGCATCTGGCGGCCCATCAAGAGATTGAAAAGTTGGTCGTTGCCGCCGATTTCCACGTCGGCTTTGACCGCGACGGAATCGTACGCCTGAAACAGAGGATAAAGGATTTCCGCCAAAGTGATCGGCAGCTCCTGCTTGCGTCTTTGGGTGAACTCTTCGCGCTCCAAAAGCCGCAGGACCGAATAGCGCGTGAGGAAGGCCTGCAGCGGCGAGCCCGCCTCGATGGCGCGCTCCACTCGAAAAACGGGCGCCAGCCACTCCGAATTGAAGCGGATTTCGGTTTTGGCCGGGTCTAAAATCTTGAAGGCCTGACTCTGATAGGTCTGAGCGTTTTTTTCGATGGTCTCGAAGCTCAGCGCGGGGCGGGTTTTGTCGCGGCCGGAGGGGTCTCCCACCTGCGCGGTGAAGTCGCCGAGAATCAGCACGGCGTGGTGCCCTAGGTCCTGGAAAGTCCGCAGCTTGTGCAGGACGACGGCGTGGCCCAGGTGCAGGTCGGGAGAGGTCGGGTCGACCCCCAACTTGACCCGGAGGGGGTTCTTTAGGGCGAGCTTCTCTTCAAGATCTTTTTGCGTGAAAAGCTCGACGGCGCCGCGCCGGATGGATTCCAAAGCCGCTTGCATCGCCACATTCTACTTAATTTTTCGCCTCAAGGCAGCGAGCCAGCGCTCGGCGTCCTTTAAATCCTCAGCCGAAGAGGCCAAGGCTTTGTAGCGCGTGAAAGCGTCGATAGCCTCGGCGGGCCGCTCCGCCGAGGCGTAGCCCAAACCGAGATTAAACCACGCCGGCGCGTAGCCGGGGGCGGCGCGGACCGTCTCTTTCCAGAGCTCCAGCGCTTGCGGCAGCCGGCCGGTCCTGAAATAAAGCAGTCCCAAGTCGTTGCTCGCTTCGGGAAGCCGCCCCATCCGTATGGCGGCTTGATAATGCCGCTCCGCCTCTTCAAGCCTCTGGTCCGCCCACAGAGCCCGGCCGGCGTTATAGTGGTGAACCGGCTTGGCGTCGATGCGCAAAGCCGTCCGGTAGCAGGCGGCGGCGGCGCCGTAGCGCTGCCTGGCGAAAAAAACATTTCCCACATTGCTCCAACCCTCGGACATCTCCGGCTTCATCACTAGGCCCCGGCGAAGCAGGTTCTCCGCGGCGTCCAGTTTTCCATCCTTCAATGCCTCCACTCCCAGGTTGTTGAGGTCCCAGGCGCCGTAGGAATAGGCCTGCCGGGTGAAGAACTCATGCGAAGGCGGGGGGCGAAACGAAGCCAGCTCCAGCTTCATGATGGAATTTTGAAGCCGGGGCGCCCTCTCCGCTTTTCCGCCTTCGCGCGCCCCCGGCGGCAGTATCCGGTAAACGAAACCGGACGGATAGGCGAGGTAGGGCGGCGGCGCTTTTTGCGGCAAATCGGCGTACATCGCCCGGCCTAGGCCCAAATTGTAGCCGAACAAACCCTCCAACAGCTCTCCGCTGGAGGCGAACTCGCGGGGAGGCAGAATTTCGGGCGCTCTTTTTTTTAATTGCCGGTAGCCCCAAAAGGTCCGGTAGTACAGGATGGGAATGATATCGCGCCGCTTGCCGTAGCAAACGTTGAGGTAGTTCAAAACGAAGGCCGTCGTGTCGTCCGGGTCGAAAAGCAAAGAACCCGGTTCCATGGAGGCCAGCAAATTGCGCCCATAGTCGTAGGTCGAATAATTGAAGCGGTGGTTTTTGTCGGGCCACCAGCGCAAGATCTGATAGCTTGCGGCGCCCGCAACCAGCAGCCCCATGGCCAAGGCGGCCGGAGGGCGGCCCAAAATCCGGGCCAAGCGCGAGCTCAAGTCGCCGAGGGCCGCGCCGATGAGGGCGGCCCAGAGCAGCGCCGGAAGCACCAGGTGGGGCTCCAAAATCGGCAGGCTTTGGGGATCGCCCGGCGGCAGGTTGGCCCAAAGGATGAAGAAGGGGCCCGACAAGGCCAGCCCCGCCAAAACGCCCTGGCCCCAGGGTTTTTTGTAAACCGCCGCGGCGCCCCATAAAGTCAAGAGGGCGCCCGCCCAGTTTGCCTGGGACAGGAACGCCTTCAGCGCGAACAGGGCGTTTGGACCGGCCTGAAAAAAACCCGCGATGCCGGCGGGCCTTTCCGGATGCAGCCGGACTCCGCCCATATCCGCCCTGGTCAAAACCCGCAGAAAATTCCTCAAGTTGGTCGGCTCCCCCCAATTGAGCAGAGGGTCCTGGGAAGCCCGGAGCGGAAGAAATGCGTAAATCGCCAGTCCCAGAAAAAAGAAGGCCGCGCCGCGGGCGTAAGCGCTTTTGTCCCTGAGGCCGCTCCTCCAGAAAACCCAGGCGCTGGCGGGGATCAAAAAAAGCAATGTCTGATGGTTGCCCAGCCCCAGGCCGAGCAGGAACGCGCACAGGCATAAAGCCGTGGGCGCGGGGGACGCAATCCACAGATTGATGACGGCCGCCGCCGCCAAGGCGTTGAGCGCGTACATCTCCGACACCTGGGCCAGCGCCCAATAGGCGGGGGTCAGGGCCAGCAGAAGCGCCGCGCTCAACACGGCGAAGAGTCCGTGGCCGGTTCTTTTGAGGAACAGGGCCAGCAGGCCGGCGGCGGCGGCGGCGCAGGCGGCGCTCCAAAGATTGAGGCGATAGGCGACGTTGCCCAGACTCAGAAATCCGCTGACGGCGCGCCCCGTCAACACATATAAAGGATAGCCCGGCGGGTGGGCTATTCCCAGGCTGAAAGCGCTGGAGGCCATGTCGCCGCTGTCGCGGTACGGCGCCAGGGTTGGAAAAAGCGTGTAAAGATAAAAGGCGAACAGGGCCAGAGGCAGGGCGTAAAGCGCGGCGCTTTCCCCTATGGAGGATTTGGTTTCGCTGGGGTTCATTCGACGCTGAACTTGATTTTGACGGCGGAGGGCCGGGGACTCTGCTGCGCCAGCTTAAAAACATCCAAGAGGTCGTCTAAACGCTTGGATTTAAGCAGGATCGAGAAGGCGGGAGAGGGCCTGCCGTGAACGGCCGCCGGGCCCAAGACCGCTATTTGGCCTTCCATCAGCTCGGCCATGCCCGCGGGTCGCAGCGCCGCGGGCAGCGCCAGGATTTTTTCCGCGAGCTCATGGGCGTAATTTTCAGCGAGCCCTTTCTTCACGGATGAAACCTCCATGTGGCCGATCTGGACGTACGGCGCGTAGCCCAAATCCCGGCGGAATTCGAGCTCCTCTTCGGCGAAGCGCAGATAATCCTTCCGGTGGACGGCGCCGAAGACGGGGTGCTCGGGATGGAAGGTCTGAATAATCACCTCGCCGGGGCTGCGCCCGCGGCCGGCGCGGCCCAGGGCGTGGAAAAAAAAGTGGAAAGCCTTTTCGGAAGCGCGGAAATCGCTTTGGTAAAGCCAGGCGTCCGCGTCGAGAATGCCCAACAAAGAAACGTTGGAAAAATGAAGTCCCTTGGCCAATAGACGCGTTCCGACGAGTATGTCGGCCTCCTGCGACGTGAAGTCCTGGAGTATGCTGCCGCCTCCCCGGGTGTCGCGGACAGTATCGCGATCAAGCCTCAGAATGCGCGACTGAGGAAACTCCCGTTTCAAGGACGAGACCACTTTGAGCGTGCCCTCGCCCTTATGCTCCATGCCGCCTTCGGCCCGGCAGCCGGGACAAGCGGGGGGAACCGGGGACGTCTCGGAGCATTGGCGGCAGCGCATTTGCTCTTGTCCGGAGTAAATCCCGTGAGCCAAAGCCGTTCCGCAGCTCGGACAGCGGGCCAGCCAGCCGCACTTGCCGCAGTAAAAACAGCGTCCGATGCCGGTGCGGTTGACCAGCAGGATGACTTGCTCTTTCTTGGCGATGCGCGCCTCGATTTTCTCCAGGAGCCTGCCGCAAAACAAGCTGCCCGGCTCAAGCCGCCGGTTGACGATCTCCACGTCGGGCAGCTCTTTTACCGGCGACACCCTGGCGGTGAGCGAAACGATCTCATGCGCTTTTTCCGTGGCCAAAAAGTAGGTCTCCAAGGACGGCGTCGAGCTGCCCAGGACCAACAGAGCCTCGTGGGCTTTGGCGCGCTCGGCAGCCACCTCCCGCGCATGATAGCGGGGGGACGCCTGCTCCTGGCGGTAGGATTCATCCTGCTCCTCATCCACGATCACGCAGCGCAGGTTTTTAAAAGGCAAGAAGCACGCGGAACGGGTGCCCACCACGGCCATCGGCTCGCCGGAAGCCGCCTCAAGCCAAACCTGGCGCCTGGACTTGGCGGGAACGTGGCTGTGCAGAACGCGCGCTTCGGAGGGAAGGCGGGATTTGATCTGCTCCATGAAGCTTGACGTCAGAGAGATTTCAGGAAGCATCCACAGGGCCTGTCCGCCCAGCGCGAGGGTTTCATGGATGAGAGCCAGATAAACTTCGGTCTTGCCCGAGGCCGGAAGGCCGAAAAGCATCGTCGAATGATTTTTATGCTCCCGGAGCTTGATGCCGAGCCGGGAAATCGCGCTCAACTGGTCCTGGGTCAAAACATAGGGAGAAGCGAAAGGCTTCACCGCGGGAGCGCCGGGGGCCGGCGCGGCGGATGAGGGGCGCCGGACTAATTTTTCAAAGGGACGAGAGCTGATATGAGACGGAAAAACCGTTTGGATGGCGTCGCCCAAAGGGCAAAAATAGCGCCAGGAAAGCCAATGCGCCAAATCCAGAAGCTCGTCCGGAAGCAGCGGGGTCGGATCCACGACGGAATCGATTTCCTTAAGGACCCGAGATCCGTGCTCTGCATGAATGCCGACCACGACCCCCGACATCTGGCGGGAGCCGAAGGGCGCCCTGATCCGGGCGCCCCTCTGGAGAACGGCGCTCATGCGCGCCGGAATCGCGTAGTGGAAAGTCTTGAAAATGGGCAGTGCAAAAGCGACTTCTGCGATGGCCATAAAATGGAAAAGGGCTGGTGCTGCGACCGGATAATATTGCGCGTATTGGCCGGTCGGTTTTAGCCTCCGGCTAGGCGCAAGGAGCGCGCATACTTGTTGTATGCAAGCGACGAGCAACGACGCCGGGGGTTAAAAGCGCCCGGCCCCTTCCATGATAAGTTTCGCTGCCATGATCAGCGAA
>JACQRQ010000060.1 GCA_016206405.1 Elusimicrobiota bacterium
ATTTGAAGTCGGCAAGTCAGCTGGCGAGGCGGGGAAGTTTGCGAACCTCAATGAAGACCACTATTTCGTCAAATCGTCTTTTCGCGTGTCGCGAGAACGGCTCGTTTTTGTGGTTTCATTTCATCATGTCGGACGGGAGCTCACCGGGATTATGGAGGCTACTGCATTCGCGAAGCTTGAATCCTATGAGGATTCAGAAGATAGGGAGTATGCCTCCCAGGATTTCTTTGTCTGCTCAATAGAACCGTTTGTGTTCACCTACCAGACGATGGAACAGCAGGTAGCTGACGCACTGTCTCGGTGGCTTGATTTGGCAATCGCCGTTGCGGTGAAGGAGTATGGCGATCGGCTTTGAGGTCCCAACCATCGGCTAGAGCCGGCGGACACTCTTAAGGTAGCCTCTATAGCGCCCCGCGGCTCAACGTTGGCATTAGCCGCAAACACGGCGAAAGCATGGCCACGAGAGTGTTTATAAGCTAAGCCCGAGGGGACTCTCAGACTGCGAAACGGCTTTTCTCCGACCTCAGAAGGGGTGCACCCCATGAAGGAGAAAATGGGAAGGGGGTGGCCGGGGGCTCCCGGAGAAAACCCTCCCGGAGGACTGCCATCACATGCAGCGAGTCCGAGGGAGGGAAGGGCGCTCTCGGAGGCGACCCTGTTTTTCGGAGGGAACCCTCGGACAGGCCCCCAGTCAACGCCTTGCTTCTAAATTTTGGGTGCACCCTATTAAGCTTCCGACTGGCGTCAAAACGCCCCCTGTTCATGTATAATAGGAGCGGAGGAACACTATGCAGAAAAGAAAAAACAAATCCGAGAATCAAAGCCAGACGGGCACCTATGTCTTCGACGCCGATCAGGGAAAGGTGGTCAAAATCTCAAGCCATATCCCCAAAGTCGCCTCCACCCATAAATCGGAGGACTCCGGCGAGCCGACCGGCCCCTGCGGAAAGACGGAATGCGGCGGCGGCGCCTGCGCCTCGACCGGCGAAGATTGGAATTAAAGGTTGCGTTTCTTGAGCAACAGCCCGTTGGGGTAAACGCGGTGCGGCGCGTAGCCGAAGCGCGCGCAAAATGCGCGCCTTTCATCGGGCGATATTAGAATTTTTTGCCACTGCGGGAAGCGCCCGAACTCTCCGGCCGTCAGCGTCGTCACAAAAATATAATCCAACCGGGAGGCCGCCTCGATTTTGGGCACATCCTCCCATTCGTAAGGAAGCTGCACCGCCCTTAACCCCGCATACCAACCGACCTGGGCCGGAATATTGCTCAAAACGACCGACCCGGACTCGGCCTCCTCCCTCAAAAACTCCATCTCCGGCCAATTTTGGACCGGCAGCCCGGACGGATGACCGAAGCCCGGATCCTTTTTGGCGTAATAAGAACTCCACAGGAACGCATGGCCCAAAACGAGCAAGAAGCACAGCGCGGACCACGTTTTCTTATTGACGTAAACCGACAAATCCCGAAAACCTTGGGCCGCCCCGGCCATCAAGGCCGGAGCGTACCACAAATAATACCTGCCGGAGACAAAAGGCCCGATGGATTCCTGCCTCAGGAAAACGAAAAAGAAAAGCTGGACGCCCAGAAGAATCCCATATAACTGCTGCCAATTCCTCCACGCCCGGTCCTTCGGCGCGAACAAGCTCAAAAAGTAGGGCCCCCATAAAAAGCCGCACTGCCACAACGCCGGCAGATTCCGGAAGAAATCCAAAAACCCTAATAGGCCCTTCTTCAACAACGGCTGCCATAGAGCGGGCAGAATCTCGGAAAAATGGAAAAGGCGGTAATGGTTCCAGGCCAGGTCGGGGATCAAAACACCGTTGGCTAAATTCCAGAGGAAATTGGGATTGACGACCCCGCCGAAATGGCTGCGAAGGTAATAGGCGTAGGGAAAAGCGGCGGCCAAAAATCCGGCCGCAAAAAGCGCGCATGCCCGGCCGCGGCGACCGGAGGATTTCCAATAAATCCAAGCGCCGTAAACGGGCAGCCAAAGCATGAAATTGCTTCGGGCCGCCCATGCGGCGCCCCCCAGCAGCCCCAAAGCGAACGGCGGCCAAGCGCCGAAAACAACCCCATAATTTAAAATCAAAATCAGCAAGCCAAAAAGGAGGTCGGGATAGCCCCACAAGGCGAAGCCTCTTAAAATCGAGGGGCAAAAAAAGAGGAAAATCGAGGCCAGCAGGCCGGTCCACGCAGGCGCCGACTGAGCCACGATCCAATAAAGCAGAGCCGAAGCGAAGCTGACGACCGCGCCGTTGACCCATGCGACCTGAAAATCGCCGGCGCCGAAAAGGCGCTCCGACGCTCCTACGGCATAGGCATACAGCGGAAAGCGGGCGAACTCCGGGCTTTCCGGCGTGAAACCAATTCCTTTTCGCTCAAAAAAGGCCAAAGTGGCCGGAAAGACGACGCCGGTGCGAAATCCTTTTCCCTGGGCGATGTTTCTTCCGATTTCGCCGTAGTGGCAAAACTCGTAGCTGACTCCGCCTTCAAAAAACCTGTCATATGCCCCCATAAAAGCGACGGCATACAAGCAGAAAAGCAAAATGGCATGAAAAGCCGGGGATTTAAGCAGATTATCCCGGTGCATATTCTCAGAATATCATTTAGGCCGCGGCTTGGAAACATAATTCAAAATAAGCTACATTAGCTCCGTCATGCCTCGAGCCCGCCCGGCAAACCCCTCCGTCGTCGTCAGCGGGATCTCGCTCGGCCTTCCCGGAAGCCGGCATAAAATCTTCGATGATCAGAATTTTGAGAGGATTTTGCGCGGCGAAAATTTCATCGAAGCCTTGACCCCCGAGGAGCAGCGAAAGCAGCTCGACAAAAAAATCACCCGTCTGGTCAAAACTCCCCTGGAGTCGCGCATTGAGACGGTCGACAGCGCGCAAAAGACGGTCCGCTTGGCCGCGAAGGCAGGAGCGCTTGATCTCTCACAAGACTTCGGCGTCTCGCCTGAGTTCGCCGCGACTTTGGACCGCACCGCCCAACTCGCCCTGCCGGCGGCCATTCTTGCTTTGAAAGACGCCCGGATTCCCCTTGAAAATCACCGCCTCGCCCGGAATATCTCTCGAGGAACGGCCGTGATTTTTGCCTCGGCGCTGCCGGGCCTGGGCAGCCTTGCTTTGGAAATCAAAAGAGCCCATTTCAACCGGCACTTCATTTTGAAAGCCATGCCTCTGGCCCACGCCCAGATCGCCCAGTGGATCGGCGCCAGAGGCCCCGCGATTCACCTCAACGCCGGGTTCGCCTCCACCGCGGCGGCCTTGAGCCTGGCGGAGGATTGGATCCGGCTGGGACGGGCCAAAAGGGTCTTGGTCGCATCCGCCGATGACGCGACCGGCCCGGAGCTGCAAGAATGGGTGCTTTCCGCCTTTCTGAGCATGGGAGCCGCTTCGACCGGGACGGACGCCGCTTCAGCGGCTCTCCCCTTCGATCAACGGCGGCACGGCACGATCATCGGCATGGGAGCGGCCGGATTCGTTGTGGAAGCGCTGGAAGAAACCCTAAGAAGAGGACTGAGACCGTTGGTAAGAATTATCGCGACCGAACAGATCAACTGGGGACATCATCTGACGCGCCTCGACGCCGAACAGATCATCGAGCTGATGGAAAAAACCTTAAAAAAAGCCGAGGCGGCCGGCGGGCTTGAGCGCAAAAATCTGTCGAATCAGTTGCTCTACATGTCCCATGAGACCTATACTCCCGCCAAAGGCGGAAGCGCCCAATCCGAAATCAAGGCCTTAAAACAAGTGTTCGGAAAAGATTTTTCCAAGGTGCTGATCTGCAACACAAAGGGCTACACGGGCCATACGCTGGGCGCCGGAGTTGAGGACGCCGCCTTGATCAAGATGCTGGAAACCGGCCGCGCTCCCAAAATCGCAAACCTGAAAAAACCCGACCCCGAATTTGATGGCGCAAAATTCAGCGACGGAAGCCCCCACCGGCGCCGCTACGGCCTGCATGTCGCCCTCGGGTTCGGCTCCCAGGGAGCCTGCGTTCTTTTTGAAAAAATGCGATAGGCGGATCGTCAGTACCCCAACTCCCTCAGGCGCTTGTCCGAAAAACCGAAGTAGTGTCCAAGCTCGTGCAGGAATACCCTTCGTATTTCGCGCACCATCCGCGCGCGGTCGCCGCCGCAGTACGCCTCGATCTCCGCCCGAAAAAGGGTGATTTTGTCCGGCATGACTCCGCCGTAGTCCGTCCCGCGCCGTCCGTAGGGCACTCCCTCGTAGAGCCCCAAAAGCCTCCAACTTTCCCCCCCACGGCCCACCCTCTCACGGTGCTCGCGGCCGGGGCGCTCTTTGAGCACCACCTCGACGTTGTCCACCAGCTTCCGGAACTCCTCCGGCAAGCTTTCTATCCCCTCGGCTACAAGCTTCCTGAACTCGGATTTTTCCACGGTATGGGCGGGCGGATCAGTAGAGGCTGCAGCGGCAGTCGCGAGACCCTTGCGGCTGCGCCCGTCTCAGGCACAGGGCCCGGGCCTCTTCTTCGGAAGAGACGCCGTCCGTGTTCCGGCTGTAGTACTCCGTCGTGAGATGGACTCCGGTTTGGGCCGAAAGGATGACGCATTGAAAATGCCGATAAAAAACCTGCAGGCCTCCTCCGGCTTCCGCCGTCACCACCGGCATCGGCGGGATATGTCCGGAGGGCTCCAACTCCCCGATGATGTCCGTCCAAGGCACGGCGCGATATGTTTCCGTCCCGATCTTGACGTTGGCGCCCGATTAAATATCACAGCCAACGCGGTCCGTCCCACGATCCTGATGGGCTCCAGGCTGCCGTCTTTGCCGATCTCAATTTGGGAGAGATTAATGAACCCGCGTAATTCTTCCACGGATGCCGGCGCAAGAACCACTTTGCCCGGCAAATCGGCTGCGGCGGCCAAGGAAAAAAAGATACTCCCCGCAGCCACAGCGCAAAAAACGGAGCGCATCTTCATCAGATAATTATAACAGGTCATTTTTTTTCTGCAAGAGAAAAATACAAGCGCGTCCCTTCTCTCATTTCGCGCGCTCAAATGCGGCTCAGCAGCGCCGCTTTCTCGACCAGCCGGACGAACTCGGCCCGGTAGCCCTCCGCGTCCGCGCCCTTGGCGCCCCGGGCCATTTTGAGGACGTCCTGATAGGTGATCCCTCCTTTATACTCGGAGTCGCGCAGCAGCATGCCGAACCCCGCCGCCGCCGCAGAAAAGCGGAAATCTTCCGGAGCCTCTTTCCATCCGCGCACGGCATCGGCCACCGTAGCGACCATCAGCCGGCTCTCCGACTCCTGTGGATTTTTGTAACGGAACTTGACCGTCAATAAGTCGTTTGATTCGGAGACGGCGACGGAATCGGCCGGCTTTTGATATTTGAGCGGATCCACGCCCGGCAAATCGGCCTTCACCCCGGGCGGGATGATTTCGTAGAGAGCCGTCACGGTATGCCCGGAGCCCAACTCCCCGGCGTCTTTCTTGTCGTTGTTGAAGTCCTCGGCCTGGAGCAGGCGGTTCTCATAGCCCACCAGCCGGTAGGCCTGAACGCGGACCGGATTAAACTCCACCTGAATTTTGACGTCTTTGGCGATGGTGAGCAAAGTTCCTCCCATTTCTTGGACCAGCACTTTCTGGGCCTCCAGCAGGCCGTCAATATAGGCGTAGTTGCCGTTGCCCTTGTCGGCCAGCATTTCCATGGTGGAATCCTTGTAATTGCCACGGCCGAAACCAAGAACGGTCAAATAAATTCCGTGTTCGCGTTTTTGCTCAATCATCCGCACCAGCTCGCCCTCGCTCGTGACGCCGACGTTGAAGTCGCCGTCGGTGGCCAGGATGACGCGGTTGTTGCCGTCCTTTAAAAGATTTTGCCGCGCGGTCTCATAGGCCAGCTCGATTCCCTGGCCGCCGGCGGTCGACCCGCCCGCTTCCAGTTGCTCCAGCGCCTCCAAAATTTTTTCCATGCGGTCGCCCGGCGTGGACGGCAGCACCAGGCCGGCCGAACCGGCATAGGCCACGATCGCCACGCGGTCCTGCGGCCGGAGCTCTTCGACCAGCAGCCGGAACGCCTTTTTAAGAAGCGGTAGCTTCTCTGCGGACTGCATGGAGCCGGAGCTGTCCACCAAGAAAACAAGGTTGTTGGGCGGCAATTGTCGCTGAGGCGTGCTCCGGCCCTTGAGGCCTATGCGCACCAGCTTATGCTCCGGCTTCCAAGGACACGACGCGATGTCGGTCGTGATCGAAAAGGGATGCTCGCCGGCAGGCTCCGGGTAATCGTAACGGAAGTAATTGATGAACTCCTCGATTCGCACGGCGTCTTTGGGCGGCAGTTGGTCCGAGTTCAAGAAACGGCGCGCGTTGGCGTATGAGGCGGCGTCCACGTCGATGGAAAACGTGGACAGCGGGAAGCCCGCCGCGGTCCGGAATTTATTTTCCTCCAAATACCGGTAGGATTCCGTGTTGAAGTCCTGCGCGTAGGCGCCGGCGGGAGCGGGAGCGCCCATCTCCGCCGCAACGCCGATGGCCCTGGATTGGTTGAATTTGGGCATGGGATGGGTTAGCCCGCTGTAGCGGCGCTGAAGATCAGCCTGCGGCGGTTTCGCCGGAACGGAGACGGGCAAAGAAGATTTTTTTTGATCTTCCTGAACAACGGGTTCGGATGAGGCGGATGGGCCGCCGTCGCGCCGCACGCAGGCCGCCGCAGCCGCCAATCCGAGCGCCAGCCCGGCCGCCAAGAATTTCTTCGCTTGAATTCGGGTTTTCATCGCATTCCTCCTCGTATACTATGTCGTTGTAGCCGTTTGACTCTCTCGAAGGAGAATCGTCGGCCGTTCCTCTTTTTCTTTTGCTTCTTTTCTTTTTCTGTGAATGACTG
>JACQRQ010000054.1 GCA_016206405.1 Elusimicrobiota bacterium
ACCGACAACCTTCAAGCGCCCAATGCTACCAAATAGCGCCCAGTGTGTCAAAGCTGCCGGCCGCTCGTTTACCCATCTACGAAATCCAGAATGCCTTTGCCCAGCCACGCTCCGCCGTCGCTCACCACGACTTCGCCGGTGATGTTTTTGCCCAAAGGCGAAACCAAGAACAAAACCAAATCGGCGACGTCGTCTTCCGTTCCAAATCTCTTGAGCGGGATGCGCTGCAGCACTCGCTGGGCCATCGCATCGGTCGGCCACAAACGCTGGCGGGTCTGAGGCGTGTCCACCGGGCCAGGCGCCACCGCGTTGACCCGGATGCCGTATTTGGCCCATTCCACGGCCAGACTCTGAGTCAAGGCCACCACGCCGGCCTTGGCGCTGGCCGAAGGCGCCAAGCCGGGGGCGCCCGTCCAAGCGTAGGTGGCCACGATGTTGAGGATATTGCCCGAACCTTGGGCGATCATCTTTTTGCCGGCCGCCAGGCTGCAGTGAAAGGTGCCGTTTAAAACGATGTCAATCACGGTTTTCCAGCGGAGCGCGCTGAGCCTCTCGCTGGGACGGATGAAATTGGCCGCCGCGTTGTTGATGAGAATATCGACCCGGCCGAACTTTTCCACGACCTTGTCGAGCATCTCGGCCGCTTGGCGCGCGTCGGCCACGTCGCAGGCGACCGCCATCGCCCGGCCGCCGCCCCGGCTGATTTCGGCCGCCGCGGCTTCAAGGCGCTCCAAATTCCTGGCGGCCAGCGCCACGCGGGCGCCGTGCCGGGCGAGCGCGGAGGCGATCGCCCCCCCGATGCCGGTTCCCCCGCCCGTCACGATGGCGACTTGTTCCTGGAGCAGCGTCGAGTTGAAAAATCCGGACGCCGGCGTTGAAGCCATGGCGTTCACCTCCAAACGGGCCGCCTCTTTTCCAGGGCGGCCCGAAAGCCTTCCCGGCTGTCCCTGGAACCGAAGGCCGCGCCGAATTCCGCTTGACCCTGGCGCCAAAGAGGGCCGTCCACGGGCCCGAGACTTTCCCGGTAGCTCTTTTTGACCGCGGCAAAAGCGGACATGGACATCTTCGCCAATTTGCGGGTTTCCTCAAGGCTCCCCGCCAACAGCCCTTCTGTTGGAAACATCTTGTCGACCAAACCCTCCCGAACCGCCTCCGCAGCCTTCAATGTCTTTCCCAAGAAAATCATTTCCTTGACGGTGGACTGGCGCGCTCCCAAATGCATCATGGTTTGCACCAGAATAGTCGTGGGACTGATGCCCAGCTTGATTTCGCTCAACGCGATGCGCCCGTTTTCCTCGGCGATGAAACGAAAGTCGCATGCCAAAGCGAGGATCCATCCCCCCAACAGAGCGTAGCCGCCGATGGCGCAGGTCACCGGCTTGGGCAGTTGGATGATTTGCCGGTAAAGCTCCAGCATTTCCATAAAAAGCCGCGAACGCTCACGCTCCGGCAGGCTGAAAAGTTCCTCCAGGTCCAAGCCGGATGAGAAATATTTCGGCAAATCCGAAGCGAGGATCACGCCCCGAACTCCGCGTTCCTGCCCGGCCCGCGCGAGACGGCCGGATAAATCCCTCAACACGGCCAGGGACAAGGCGTTGGATGGAGGGCGATGCAGCTTAAGGATGCGGATGCCGCCGGCGTCTTCAGATAAAATTTGCATGGGCGACATTAGAAATTCCTGCTCCAGAGCAGGCTCGCGGCGCCGTCCCGCGCGGCCTCCAAGGCGATGACGCCGGCAGGCCTGAGTTCCAAAGGACCTTGACCCGACAGAAATTGCGCCAGACTGCCCATCTGCGGCATATGGCCGATGAGCAGGAGAGCGTCATTATCGTCCAAGCAAGGCTTGATTTTCTCCCACAGCGCCGACGGCGGCGCGATTCCCGCCAAATCGTTCCAGGTTTCCGTTCTTGCCTCAAGCCGAAGGACGCGATTAAGCTCTTCGGCCGTTTCTTGGGCGCGGCGCAAAGGGCTCACCCGGACCATCGCCGGGCTTTCACCGCCTGCCGCGAGAAATTGCGCCGCCCGTCCCGCCGCCTCGCGTCCCTGAACCGACAACGGGCGTTCCTCGTCCCGGCCAACGCCGGACTCCGCCGCGCTGGGCGAGTGGCCATGCCGCATGAGGTAGAGTCTCATAAAGGCGAGAGCATTGTACCCTAATTTATTATCCTTGAACAATATCATAGGATATCCTTATGCGCGCTCAGATCCTGGCCGCCGTCTTGACGCTTGTCCCGGCCCGCGCCGGCGCCGCACCCCATGCCGTGATGGATGAGGCCCGCGAGCTCTATTCCCGCGGATATATCTCCCGCGCCGCGGAGCTCTACGAAAAGGCGGCGGAGAATTTTCCCGAAAGCGCCGAACCCAGCCTCAACGCCGCCGTGCTCTATCGCCAACTCGGGGAATTCAAGCCCGCGGAGCGGATGCTCCAAGCGGCGCTCAAAATCGAGCCCGAATCCGCCGAGGTTCGGGCCGAATTAGGCTGGGCCTATTATCAGCAGGGACTCTGGCCCCAGGCGCGCGCGGAATTTGAAACCCTGCTTAAAGAGACCCCCGACTATCCCCCGGCGCTTTTGGGCGCAGCGGCCGCTTCCATGCGCTTAAGCCGGTCGCAGGAGTCCCTCTCGCATTTTAAGCGGCTTCAGGAAGTTTATCCCCGATTTTCGGCGATAGACCGTTTGCTGGGCGAGGCCCATTTCACCGCCCGGAATTATCGTCTGGCTGCCCGCGACTTCATCAATGCCCTCGGCGCCGACTTCACCGCGGTGGAAACCCGGCTGCCCTTGGCCACGGCTTATGAGGAACTCGGCCTTTACGATTTGGCCTGGGAGCAGTTGACCCGCTTCCTGCGCGCCGGTCCCTGGAATTCCAAAGCCCGCAGCGCCGCCGCCGCATTGGCGAAAAAATTGGCTATGCGGCCGCGGCGTCTCATCGCGCCGCCGGAGCCCCCGGCCTCGGGCCCGTTCGAGGCCGTCGCGCCCGGAAACCGCGTGCCCTCGGTTCGCATCGGCCTGATGACCGGCGCCTGGGGACATCCGCGGCGCCACACGGCCGTCGCCCTCAGTTCCAGCGGGGCGTTCAACGTCATAGGATCCAAGACGGGAAAAGTGTACGCCCGCGTGCCCGGCGGCGAAAAATGGACCGCCCGCAGGAAAGGCGCGGCGACTTTTGAAATCGCCGGTCCCAAAGGCCTTCGGTTCGGCCCGTTCCGGTTCGCCCTCAGGCTGGCGCCGGAGGAGCCCGCGCTATCGGCGTTCCTGCTGGAAATTTTCGACCACGCCGGCGACTCCGCGAGCGCCGTCTCCCGGGGCGAGTATCGGGGAATCATCGAGATCAAACCCGCATCCGGAGACGGCCTTGAAATCGCCAACGTCGTCGACGTCGAACAATACCTGCTCGGCGTCGTGCCCGCCGAAATGCCGCACACCTGGCCCCCGGAGGCCCTCAAGGCGCAGGCGGTCATCGCGCGCAGCGAAGCCCTCTATTTGAGGCAATACGCCCGCATGCACCGGGGATTGGGGTACCATTTGTGCGACGGGCCGCATTGCCAGGTCTACCGGGGCGTCCGCGCCGAGACCCCCGAGACTTTTTTCGCGGTCGAACAAACTCGCGGCGAAGTTCTTCGCTACGCAAACCGTTCCATCCACACGCTGTACCACGCCAACTGCGGCGGCTACACGCAGGATTCCGGCGGCTTGTCAGGCTGGAGCCGGGCCCCTTATCTGAAAGGCAGGCTTGACGGCGACGCCGCCGTTTCCTCGCCTCCGGATTCGCCGTGGCGGCTGCATCAGTGGCTCCAATCCAGACCGCAGACGCACTGCAACCAAGCGGAGTTCGGGAGCCCCGCGGCCTTCCGCTGGCTTCGCATCGTCCCGTTTCAAGCGCTGCAGGAAAAACTCGACAAGCAGCTTCGCATCGGCCGTCTGCGGGCCATCCTGCCCCTGGCGCGAAGCCCATCCGGCCATGTCAACGAAATTTTGATTAGAGGCAGCCGGCGGAGCGAGATCATTCGCAAAGAGCAGCAAATCCGCGGCTTGATCGGTTTGGGTTCGATCCGCAGCACGCTGTTTGAAATCGAGGCGCACCGGAACCCGGGCGGACAGATATCGGAATTCTGGATTTACGGCGGAGGCTGGGGGCACGGGGTGGGCTTATGCCAAACAGGCGCCGCTGGAATGGCCAAAGCGGGAGGCCGAAATTATCTGGAAATTCTCAACTTCTACTACCACGGCGCCGAAATTCAGAAATGGGATTATTGAGCCCCTTGCGAAACGGCGGTTGTGGGGGTGATGACTTTCTCAAAAGGAGTTCGTCCGGCGCCTTTGGCCGCCAGGCCGATCCGCAAAGCCGCCGGCGGCGCCTCCGGGACGGCGCCGGGCACGGGCTCTAGCCGGACGGCGCTGAAATCGACGGCGGCCTCCAACCAGGCGCGATTTTGGCCAAATTCCGGCCGGCTTTCCAGCAGTTCCGGCATATTGAGAGCGAAGGCCCCGCGCTCACCATAAAATAATTCTTCCATCCGCCCGATTTCCTCCAGCGCGAGCCGGGCCGCCGCGGTCTGGGCCGCCGACTCGATGCGCGGCGTCATCCACGCCAGGGCGACGGGCGAGACGACGCACAAAGCCATCAAAGGATACCCCAGAATGCTCAGCAGCAGCATCGCGCCCTTGCTTTTTTCCCGGGTCCGTATCACGCGGGTTCCCGCCAGATAATCGTGCCACGCGCGCCGGCCGGCGTTGAGAAAGCACCACAGGTAGCCGAGGCTCAAAAAAGTTCCGGACAAAGCGTAGCCGGCGGCCCTCAAAAAACTGCGGGGATAATTGAGCACGCCGCCTCGCGCCGGAACCACGCGGATTCCCAGAATTCTCTTGCCGGGGGTTCCTCCCCGCGCATTGCCCACGCCGTGATACAAAAGCCACAGGCCCGCCGAAAAGGCGATAAAAGCGTAGCCAAGAAGGAGAGCATCGCCGGAGGAAAGGCTGGTCTTAATAAGGAAGGAAAGACAGATGAGGCTTAAAGCGGAAACTCCCGCCCAGATAAAAAAATCCAAGGCGAAGGCCCAAAAACGCTCCGCCACCGAGGCCAGAGACTCCGGCCCGCGCTCCAAAACCTCGGGATATTGAGATTGCGAGGGGCTGTCCACGGAAAAACGCGGGCAAACGCCCCGCCTCAACGGGCGGAGGCCCGTCTCCGAATGAATGCTGCGACCGCGCTCACTCGCCGCCGCCCTCCGGCGGCTTGCCGTGCTTCTCCACGAATTTCTTGATATCCTCGATATGCTCCAGGATCAAGCGCGCTTTGCGCAGGCCGAATTGAAATGGAAACCGGTCATCGGGCCCATACGAGAGCACGATCACCGGATTGCCTTTGAACTCCGTTTCGCGAACTTCGCCCATAATCGCTCCTTTTGCCGCAACGTTGGCGCGCCCTGGGAGCCTGGTTTCGGTTCCGGGGCGAATATAAATCCAGTTTACATTTTGTGACCCATGAAATCAACAAGCGAAATCCGATATAATAGCCGGCAGGCGTCAAAAAACTGCGCCGCATCGGGCAAATCGGCGACAGGGATCCGGCTGGAACATTCAGGAGTCCGCGGTGTCTAAATTAACGGAAGAGGCCTTGGTGGCGAAATACGCCGGGATGGCTTACAACCTGGCGTTGAGACTCTCTGGAAACGTGCAGGACGCTCAAGACATCGCCCAGGAGTCGCTTCTGAAAGCCCTGCGGAGTCTCGGAGATTTCCGGGAAGAGGCCTCGACGGGCACTTGGATTTACCGGATCACATTCAATACCTGGAAAAATTGGGTGCGCTCCGAAAAGCGCCGGCGCTCCTGGCACGAGGCCTTGTGGAACTGGCTGCAGAGACCCAAAAGCCCCGCGGCCGGGGAAGGCGAGCCGGCGGAGCCCGCGCAAAAAAGCGGCCTTGAAATGAGCGAGGAAAAAGAGGCGGTGGACCGGGCCATGGAGGCCCTGGCGCCCGAAGACCGCGCGATTCTGGTCCTGCGGGAACTCGACGGCCGGTCTTACCGGGAAATCGCCGACAGCTTGCACCTGGAGGTAGGCACGGTCAAATCGCGCTTGTTTAGAGCCAGAGAATCCCTGGCCGGCCGGCTGAGCGCCTATTTTAAGACATGAATCACGAACTCGCCCCTGAAACGTTGTCCGCCTATCTCGACGGAGAGCTGGAACCGGCGCTGCGCGCAGGCGTGGAAGCCCACATTCCCGATTGCGTGCAATGCCGGAATCAGCTCCGCCTTTTTCAGGACCTTTCCCGGTTTATCCGAGAACACGCGCCTCGCGAAATGCCCGAGAGCCTGCAAGCAGCCCTGCTCGGACGGGAGCAACCGGCCGAAGCTTGGAGCTGGTTTCATCCCGCTTGGCGCCCGGTGGCCGTCTTGGCGGCCGCATGCCTGGGATTTCTCCTGGCGGAAAAGACGCTGTTTTTTCCAAAGGCGGCGCCCCGGCTTGCCGGAAAAATTTCACCCCTCCCCTCTATCCCTAATCCCGCCGAAGAAGACGAGCAATCGCCTGAAAGCCGCCTGCTGGTCAGGAAATCCGAAGATTTCCTGCAGGTGGCCGGGCGCGAGGATGAAAGAAAGCCGGACGAGCCTTGGAACCCGAAGCCCGCCGACACCCGGGAGCTGCAGGAGGCCGTGCAAAAGCAATATCGCGAGATGCTGGCCATGAAAAGAGGCGCGCGGGAAGAAAGCGCCGTCCCATCCTCGGAGCGCTTCGCGCCGAGGCTTCCGGCCGCCGGAAGCGCCGCTTCCAAACAAAACAACGCCGCCGTCCTGGAGCTCAAAGTCATCCGGGACGCCGCCGCCTGGCAAAGCTTGTGGCGGCCGTTGAATCAGGCGCCGCCTCCCGTGGATTTCGAGCGCAATATGGTCGCCGTGCTTGAGCCCCTCGACCCCGCCCTTCGAGGCAGGTTTCAAATCGCCGGTTTTAACCGGCGCAGCGACCGCATCGACCTGATGGTCCGCGCCGTGGACGTGGCCCCGCTAAAATCCCGGCTTCCAATTTACAGGATTGTTCCCAAATCGGGCTTGCCGGTGAAAGCCGTCCAGCTCAAATAAACCCGCCGCAAGGAGGAAGCTCATGCTCCGCATCAAGATTGAGAAAGCGACGGATGAACTCCTTGAGCAGTTGCGCACGGAGACCTGGAATATGTGGAGTTGCGAACCCTCGGAGTTTCAGTGGGAGTATCCCGAGGAGGAAATTTGCCACATTTTGGAGGGACGCGCGGAAATCACCACGCCGGACTGCACCGTGGAGATTCGCCAAGGGGACATCGTGACTTTCCCCAAAGGCCTTAAATGCGCATGGAAGGTCTACGAACCCATCCATAAAGTGTACGCCTTCCGAGGCAATCTATAGCCCCCCGCCGCCTTGGCTCGCCTGCGCTAGAAAACCTTCCGTATCGTCGTTAAACGACTCTAGATCCTCATCTCCCTCAGTTCCGGCGGACTTCTGCAATTCCCGCGCCTGCCCGCAGCCTTTGTCGTCGCCCAATTCGCAGGTCTTCTTGAAGTAAGCGATAGCTTGCCGAAGGTCGCCCCGCTGCGCGGAGGCGATTGCCGCGCCGTAATAGGCCCGCGACTCCCGCGTGCTGCGCGACACCGCGGCATGGTAGCCGGGATCGATTTCTACGGCTTTCTGGAAGTGCAAAATCGCTTCTTTAAAATCCCCCTTGTCGTCCAGAGCCAAACCCAGGTCGAAATGCGCCTTGGCATCATTGGGATCGATCTCAAGCGCGCTGCGGAACTGAAATATGGCCTCATTGAGCCGGTCCTGCATATAGAAGGCGATGCCCATGTTGATAAAGGCCTTGGCGTTGCGCGGGTCCATTTCCAGGGATTTGCGGTAGTTCTTGAGGGCCTCCTCGAAATTCCCTTTCTTCTGAAATTCGACGCCTTGGTTGTAGTGCAATTGGGCGTAACTCAACTTGCCGCGCTCTGAGCCGGCCGCCGCTTCCAGAGGAGAAATAAATTCCCCGGAGCGCTTTTTCTGAGCCGATGCGGCGGTGATTTTTTCAAGTTGATCCCAGAAGCCGGCGCAATAGCCGGGGGCCTCAAGGGTGAAAAGAACGGCGGCGAGAGCCAGCGCGCCCAAAACGTCCCATAGCTTCTTCATAAAAGAAGCATACCGGACGAAAGTGGACAAAAACTTTCAGAATGCCTAAATTATTCTTAAACCTGAATTCTGCAGTTGAGGCGGGTTACCGCAGACGCCAGAGCAAGCCCAGCAGCAGCGGCAATACCGCCAGCATGACCCATTCGGACGTCTTGGAAAGCGGAACTTTGAAGATATCCTGCAGGGTCAGAGCGGCGGCGCAAGCGCCCAGCAAAATGGTCAAAAAGACGGTCATTTCCCCGGCGCTGATTTCTCTCGGAGATTCTCCCAATTCGGGTTTCTTGGCTTTCGGTTCCATAATCAAATGATCGCTCCTCTATCGCGAACGCTCTCCCAGTCTCCGCGCTTGGCCGCAGCCGCGGCGGTCGCCCAGCTCGCAGTTTTTCCGGTAGTGTTCCACGGCCTTGAGGATATCGCCTTTCTCCTCATACGCCGCCGCAAGATTGAAATGCGCCGTCCGGTCCTTCGGGCTGAGCTCCAAGGCTTTGAGATACTGCGCGATGGCCTCCTGCAGGCGGCCCGTGGTCTTGAGAGCCACGCCGAGGTTGTTGTGAGCGTCCCCGTAGCCCGGGTCGATTTCGACCGCCCGCCGGTATTGCTCGATGGCCTCCGCCAGACGGCCTTGCTCCTTGAGGATATTGCCCAGGTTGCTGTGCGCCGGAGCGTAGCCCGGCTTGAGCTCGATGGCTTTCAGGTAATGTCTGGAAGCATCGTCCAGGCGTCCCTGCGCCTTCAGAGAATTGCCCAGATTGTAATGGGCCAGCGCGTGTCCCGGAACTTTTTCCAGCGCCGCGCGGTATTGGGCCGTCGCCTCATCCAAACGTCCCTGCTCTTTAAGAACCAAACCGAGATTATTGTGCGCGTCGGCGTAATCCGGGTTGATTGTGATCGCCTTGCTAAAATGCGCCGCCGCCTCATCCAGACGGCGCAGGCCCTGAAACGCCAAGCCCATATTGTTATGCGCGTCCGCGCGCCGGTCGTCGCGTTCGATCGTCTTGCCGTAATGCGATATCGCCTCCGCAAAACGTTCCTTTTCATAAAGAGAGTTTCCGAGATTAAAATGGGCGTTGGGGTCGCCCGGATCGATTTCAAGGGCTTTTTGGTAATGCCGCGTCGCCTCCTCCAAACGCCCCAGGCGGATCAACGTGTTGCCGAGGTTGTTGTGAACGACGGCGTCGCGGGGCTTATTTTCAAAAGCCTTCTCGAAATGCGCGGCGGCCTCCGTAAAACGGCCCTTGGCGTAGAACGCGTTGCCCAAATGATATTGAGTGTCGGTGTCAAACGGCGCGGTCTTGAGGACCTCCCTATAGTGGATTATGGCCTCGTCCCAAAGCCCCTTTCTGGCCAGGGCATTGGCCATGTTGACATGCACCATGGCGTCGTTCGGGTTTAACTCAAGCGCCCGCTGGAAGTGCCGGAGCGCGTCCTCCACACGGCCCAGGGCGCCCAAGGAAACTCCGAGGAGATTGTGGGCCGTGGCGTCGCGCGAATTGAGCGCGACCGCTTTTTCAAAATGCGCCTGGGACTCGCGCAAACGGCCCGCGCGGTAAAGCGCCGTCCCAAACTCCAAATGGGCCATGAAAAAATTGGGATTTAAGTCCAACGCCTTGAGGATGGTCTTGTCATCCGGGTCCTTGCCGCCCGCAATCCAGAGCTCCAGGATGGACTCCGCGTCGGCGGGGCGCGCAGGGACTGAAGCCGACGGCGTGGCGCGTTCAGTGCGGGATTCCGCGGGGACGGGCGGGCGGACGGCGCTTTTGGGCGCGGCGCAGGCCGCGGCCAAAAAGAGCGACAGGGAGACGCGCAGCGGGATTGCCCTCATTTTTCCGCCATGAAGGGGTAGCGGTAATCGCGCGCCGGGGTGAAGTTTTCCTTGACGCTTCTGGCCGTCACCCATCGCAGAAGATTCAGGTAGCTGCCGGCCTTGTCGTTGGTCCCCGACGCGCGGCCCCCTCCGAAAGGCTGCTGGTCCACGACGGCGCCCGTGGGTTTGTCGTTGATATAGAAATTGCCGGCGGCATAAGTCAGCGTGCGCAGCGCCGTCAATATCGCGCGCCGGTCGCCGGCAAAAATCGCCCCCGTCAGCGCGTAGGGCGAGGTCTCATCGCAGAGCCGCAGCGTTTCCTCATAGCGCTTATCCTCATACACGAATGCGGTCAATACCGGGCCGAAAATTTCCTCCTGCATGGTCTTGAAGCGGGGAACCTTCGCCTCGATGAGAGCGGGGCGGATGAAATATCCCCTGCGGTCATCGCACTCGCCGCCGCAAACAACGGCCGCGTCCGAAGAAGCCCCGGCATATTGGATTATCCCCCGTATTTTTTCAAACTGGGCCCGGTCGATGACCGCGTTCATGAAATTGCGAAAATCCTCAACGCCGCCCACGCGGATGGAGGCGATTTCCTCGATCAGCCTTTTTTTGAGCTTCGGCCATAGGGAACGCGGAACATAGAGCCTGGACGCCGCCGAGCATTTTTGGCCCTGGTACTCGTACGCCCCCCGGACGCACGCCGCGACGAGAGCTTCCAACTCCGCGCTCGGATGGGCGAAGATGAAATCTTTGCCGCCCGTCTCTCCCACGATGCGGGGATAGCCGCGGTAGCGGCGGATATTTTTTCCCACCGCGGACCACATGTCCTGAAAGACTTCCGTGCTCCCCGTAAAATGAATGCCCGCCAGGTCCGGGTGGGAGAGCGCCGCCTCCGCCACATCCCGGCCCGGAGCCGCGACCATGTTGATGACTCCGGCGGGCAATCCCGCGGCTTGAAGAAGCCTCATAATGAAATGCGCGGTGTAAACCGCGGCGGACGCCGGCTTCCAGACGACGGTATTGCCCATGAGCGCGGGGGCGGCCGGCAGATTGCCGGCGATGGAGGTGAAATTAAACGGCGTCACCGCGAGGACGAAGCCTTCCAAGGGACGGTATTGCGCGTAGTTCCAGGTTCCCCGGGAGGATGCAGGCTGATCCGAGTAAATTTTTTCGGCGAAAGCGGCGTTGAAGCGAAAAAAATCGATAAGCTCGCAAGCCGCGTCGATTTCGGCCTGAAACGCGTTCTTGCTCTGGCAGAGCATGGTCGCGGCGTTGAGTGTGGACCGCCATGGGCCAGCCAAGAGGTCGGCCGCCTTCAAGAAAACCGCCGCGCGGGCCTCCCACGGCATGGCGGCCCAATCTTTAGAGGCTTTTTGCGCCGCCAGCGCGGCCTCGCGCACCTGCTTTGCGCCGGCCTGATGGTAGCGTCCAAGCTCCGCGCGATGGTCGTGCGGCGGCCGGCAGGCGATCAAGTTTCCGGTCCGGACCTCCTTGGACCCGATGGTGTTGGGAATATCCGCGCGCTGGGATTTCAGCTCGGCGAGCTTGGCCGCGAGCTCGGATTTCTCCGGCGATTTGGGAGCGTAGCTCAAGACCGGCTCGTTGGCCGGCTTGGGAACCAACACGGCGCCGTGCATGCTAGCCCTTAATCCCCCCTTTTAAGAATCAAATTCTTGTTGTCGGCGTTTTTATAAAATTCATCGATGATTTTGATCGCTTCCTCGGCCTTGTCCACCAAGGAAAAAATATCCGCTTCGCCGCGGCGAACCATGCCCGTTTCGATCAAAAAATCGAAATTAATCAGCTTCGTCCAAAAGTCCCGCCCCACCAAAATCACGGGATAGCGGTGCTGCTTGCCCGTTTGAATCAAAGTGAGCGACTCGAAGAGCTCATCCATGGTGCCGAACCCGCCCGGGAAAACCACCAGGGCCCGGGAGCGGATCAAGAAATGCATTTTCCGTATGGCGAAGTAATTGAACTGGAAGCACAGGCCGGGAGTGATGTAGGGGTTGGGTTCCTGTTCCGCCGGCAAGGTGATGGTGTGGCCGATGGTTTTGGCGCCCGACTCGAAGGCGCCCCGGTTGGCCGCCTCCATGATGCCGGGCCCGCCGCCGGTCACGATGAAATAACGCCGGCCGTCCGGCGCCTTGAGCCTCGACAAAAGGCCCGCAAATTTGCGGGCTTCATCGTAATATTTGGACATTTGCAGCGCGCGCCTGGCGGCCGCCAGCGCGTCATGGGTGTGGCGGTCGCCCCGGCCGTTTTTGAGCTTGTCCTTGCTTTCGGCGATTTGGGCCAAGGCCTGTTCCCGGGCCATAATGCGGGCGCTTCCAAATACGGCCACCGTATGCTGCACGCCTTGGCGCTGCAAAATTCTCTCAGGCTTGAGGAGCTCAAGCTGCAGCCGGACCGGACGCAAAGCGCGCGCTTTAAGCAATCCCAAATCCTCGGACGCCTTGATGTAAGAATAGGAGCTCTTTAAGATGTCGACTCGCTGCCGGTTATTCATAGTTTCATCCACTGCGGAGGCACGGGGCCCATGCCTAACAGCCGTTCGTGAAATTCGGCCTCATCGAGCGCGCCGTCCCGCGCGCGCAGGAAAGCGCTTTTGAGCGCCTCAATCTGCCGCTTCCCAAAAAAATAGGTGATCGCTTGCGTCGGCCATTTGCCGTAACGGAATATCTCTCCCTTGGCGACCGGCGGCGGCGCGAAGGCGTATTTTACAAAATAGCGGGCCGCCTCGGCTCTGCTCATGGCGCCCGAATGCAGCCCGATATCCACCACCACGCGGGCCGCCCGCCAAGCCTGGGCCGCCCATTGAAACAACTCCTCTTCCGGGCTGAAAAACCCGTGCCGGCGCATCAACTCCTCGGCGTAATGCGCGTAGCCCTCGATGTTGAGGCTCGTCGAGTAATTTCGCGGATCGCCCTGAAAAAACCTCACGGCCGGCGGCTTGCGGCGCGAGTTTTGCCACAGGAAGAACTGCATGTCATGCCCTGGAAAGGCTTCATGCGCCGCCGTGCTCGCGGCGTGATAGCGGCCGTGCGCCCTCAGGCGCCCGGCGTCCCCCCGGCCGGGCGCGACGAAGAAATATCCGCGGCGGGCGGCATTGAAAGGCGAAGCCGGAAAATAGCAGGCGGTGGTGATGGCGTCTCCCATGGAAGCGGGCGCGGGCAGCACCTGCAGCCGGTAGCGCGGCAGCTTCTTAAAAAGTCCCAGGCGCAGGACAAAACGCCGGCACCGGTCCGTCAAGCGCCGGTAGAGTTTAAAAAGCTCCTTGTCGTCGCGCGGATAATCCGCCTCCAGCTTTCGCATCAGCCGCTCCAGAGAAGCGCCGCGGTCCAGCTTGCGCGCGACGACGCGCATTTCGGCGTGGATGCGCTCCAGGCTCTCCCGGGCCACGGCGGCCAGTTTCTCAAGCGGCGCGGCGATCCCCAAAGCCGTTTGCACCCGCCAGCGGTATTCCTCCGCGCCGATCGCGTAGCGCTCGCCCGCGGCAGGCAGCAAAACTTTTTCGACGATGAGGCGGAGCCTTTCGACGGACTCGGCGGCCGCCGCGCCCGCGGCGCCGAGGCGCACCGTCAGCTTCTTTTCCGAGCGCGTCCCCAGTTTCGCCAGGGCCCTTGCGCCGACGCCTTCCAAACGCAAGGAGATCGCCCTCAGGCAGCGTGCCAAGTCATACAAGGCGCTGCGGTCGTAAGGCAGGCGCGCGAAATCCCGGGAAGCGGCGTTGACCCCGAGTTGGTCCACAAACGCGGGGAGCCGCTCCAATCGCTCCGCCAGCGTCCGCCAATCGGCGCGGGTGCGGGCGCAGATTTCCTGAAACAGCAAAGTCTCGTCAAGCTGAAAAACATGCTCCAGGTCGGAGGCGTGCTCCGGCCTGGTAACGAGAAGGTGCAGATTGAAGCGGCACATGGACTCAATCTTGCGAAGATCGATGCGTTGGGCCTGCGCGGCAATTCCCCGAGCGATTTCCTGCGAGGAACGCAATGACTCCCGGTAGAACGACGCCTGCCGCCGGAGGCTGGAAGGGGACAGGTCCTCCACAAGATGGTCGTAGCCCGCCAGCCCCACCCAAAAGGATTCCAGCGGCCGCAAGCGCAAATGGGCGTCGAGAAACGCGTTGATGAAACTCTCCGTCTTCCTTTGCATCATCATTTGCGTCTTCAAGCGCGCCCCCGCGCCGGCGGCGGTGACAAGAACCGGCGATTGTGATACAATTTCTCGTCGCAGCGAGAATGCAGCATGGAAATCATCAAAACAGCCGTATTTAAAGTGAAGCCGGATTCGCTCAACCGCGCCCAGGAGGCCATCCGCCGCTTCGTAAAGGCGGTCGATGAAAACGAGCCCGAAACTCTGCTCTACCTATCGCTTCAGGCCGCCAAGGACGAGACCTCTTTCATCCATTTCATGCGCTTCGCCTCCGAAGACGCGGAGGAATTCCACAAAAGCACCGAATGGGTCGTCAAATTCGCCCGCACGATCTACCCGCTCTGCGTCGAAGAGCCGCGCTTTCACCTCTACCGCGCCGTCGCCTGCGCCTCCCCCAAGGAAGGCCAGGTCTAAGGTCTCAAACGGCGCGCCTTCCCCCCGACAAAAGCTCCTCGACGGTTTCTTGAAACCGGTCCAAGTCCAACGGCTTGGGGATGAACCGCGTCTTGGCATCCTCAGGCAGCAGCGGCCGCACCTGCTCGGTGGGCAGCGCTGAAATGAAAATGATGGGAATATCGGCCGTCCGGGAGTCGTTCTGGAGCATTTTATAGACGGTCGAGCCGTAGTGTTCCGGCATCAAGATGTCCATGACGATGAGCTGAGGGGTCTCTTGAAATGCCATCTGCCATGCGCCATAGCCGTCCTTGGCCAGAAGCACTTCGTGGCCGAAACTTTCCAATAAATCCGCCAGCAGGCGCCGGGTGCCCGCGTCGTCGTCAGCCACCAAAATGTGAGCGCTCACGCGGTTATATTAACATTATATTCCAAAGCATGGCAAAACCCGGGGACCCGCCCTCGAATCCCTTCGCCGCAGCCAATTATGTGGTAAAATATCGCCGTGAAAGGCCGGCCCGAATTCCTGCCTGCGGCGATAGCCGCGCTGCTGATATCCTTCGGAACCGCTGAGCGCCTATCCTGGCTCGCGCAGGGCGCCGCCGCGCCGCCGGACGGCGCGCTCCGCGTCGTCGAGCGGCAGCAAGCCGCCGAGGCCGCGCGGCCGCCGGCAAAAACCTACCAGCGCATTCGCAGGATTTCGGACAAATACGATTTAGAATTTGGATTCCGGAATTTCAACGGCGATCCGCTCTCGGTCTGGTTCACTTTGGATTCAAAATCGGTCGAGCTGTCCTCCGCCGAATTCGGCTATACGGAGGAAGGCTTGAAATCCCTGAAGGAATGGCGCCGGCAGGCCGAGGCGGCGGCCAACGCCGCTGAAGCCGAAGAAGTAAAATCGCAATATCACGCCAGGCTTCGCAGCTACCTGGCCTCCCGCGGATTCCGTCTGCTGTCCGGAAACCAGGCGGCTGCGGACATCCCCAAGCTGGCCCGCGGCAACTCCAAAGCCCTTCGGCCCGCGGCCCTGCAATTCAGCCAATTGACCGAGCTCAAAAACTACGACTCCGAAGCTACCATCGGGGCAGCGTTGTCCATGGTCCAGACGGCGCTCAAGTACCGGATTCCCCCGTCTCAAATCGGCGGCCGCCACACGGGCGGGGTCTATCCCCCGTTGGAAGCTCTCGTCCTGGGCTCCGGAGACTGCGACAGCAAAACCGCGCTTTTGGCCTCGATTCTTTTAAACTGGAGCAATATCCGCCTAATCGGCCTCGGCGTGCCGGGCCACTATCTGATGGCGGTTCAGCGCGTTCCCTACCACGGGGATTTTTACGTGGAATACGAAGGCAATCCCTACGTCCTGATGGAACCCGCCGGCCCGGGCTGGATCGCGCCCGGCCGCGTGGGCGAGGAGACCCAGGCCCTTCTGCGATCGTCGGCCGGCCTGCAAATCGAGCCGATATAGCCCCGTAACCGAAGCGAGGACCCGTTATGTTCATCAAGCGTCTGCTGTTCAGCGTCTTTGAATTTCTTCTGTCGGTCGGCATGGCCGGCTTGGTCGTGTACTGGACTTACCGGGTCCAGATCTGGTCCAACAAAGATTTCGACGAAGAGGATGAGCTCAAGAAAGACAACCTGGCCGTGAGCATCCTGCTCTCGGGCAACATGCTGGCCTCCGGGCTCATCATCCAAAAAGGGCTCAAGCCCATCCTGAGCCTGCTGAGAATTTACATGACCACGCCCATCGGACAAAACCTCAACCAATGGCAGATCTCGTTTTTTGCCCTCGCCCAATTCGTGATGGTTTTCATGCTGGCGGCGCTGACCATTTATTTTTCCTTGCGGATGTTCGGCAAGCTCACGCGGCACATGCATCCCGGCCAGGAGCTCAAGAAAGGCAACGTGTCCATCGGCGTTTTGCTGGCCAGCGTCGTCCTCGTGATGGCTCTCTACATCAGCGACGGGATCAGCTCGCTGTCCCGCGCCATGCTGCCCCAGCCCTCCATCGGCCGGGTTGAAATTTTGGAGTGAAGCGGAAGAAATTTATGCGCCATTCTCCGGGGTTTCTCAAGATCGTCAAGAACGCCAAGAGGCGCATACGGGAAACAAGCGTCGCCGCGGTTCAAGCCAGGCAGTCCCGCGCGCGCCGCTTCGCGCTCATCGACGTCCGCGAAGAGGCGGAATGGAAAAAAGGCCGGCTGCCGGGCACCCTGCATCTGTGCCGGGGCATCCTGGAACGCGACATCGAAGCGGAAGTGCCGGATAAACGGGCGGAAATCGTTCTCTACTGCGGCGGAGGCTATCGTTCCGCCCTGGCCGCCGACAACCTTCAGAAGATGGGCTACCGTCGCGTCCTTTCCATGCGAGGGGGCTACCGGGCCTGGCTCGCCGCCGGGGGCAAAACCGTCTCTTGAAGCTGTAGCGCGGCCGCACTCAATCGCTCCAATTCCTCGGGCCGGTCTCCATCGTAATAGCCCCGCACATTTCCGCCGGCATCCACCAAAACGAACTTCGTGCTGTGGATGATCCGGTAGCCGGAGGGAGCGTTCGGATCCGCAGCCGCCGCCAGCTTGAAGCCGTTTTGATAAAGCTTCAAAAGCGGCCCTTTCTCGCCCGTGGCGAACAGCCACCTTCGGGGAGAGGCCCCGAAACGCCGGGCATAGGCTTCAAGCACGGCGGGCGTGTCGTAGCCGGGATCGACGCTGAAGGAAACCAAGCGCACCGCTTCGGGAATCTGCCTCTGCAGTTCCGCCATGCGGGCCGAAAGAATCGGGCAAGGGCCTTCGCAGCGGGTGAAGATGAAATCCGCGATCCAGGGCGCCCCGAGAAAATCTTGCTTGCTCATTTCGCCCTGAAAACCCGGGCTCACCACGGTAATCCGGAAATCCGGCAATTCCCAAAAACTTTCCAGAGGCTTTCGCGGACCGCAGCCCGCCGTCCAAAGCAGCAGCGCCGCCGCCAAAGCCGCCGCGCCACCGGCGCATCCGAGTCCCCGTAGCTCTGCGCAGGGGGCCGCCGCGTATTTATCCGTCCGCATTCAGCG
>JACQRQ010000055.1 GCA_016206405.1 Elusimicrobiota bacterium
AGCGCCCAAGACCGAAGAACCTCCAAAGCAGGAGGCGCAAAAAGAAGCGCCTCCGAAAGATAATATCACGACGGTGCAGGGCGCCAAAGGAATTCTCCAGCAGCGAAGGGACGCCGCTAACGATCTTCTGAAACTCGACGAGTGACGGAAAGTTCATCGAGAATCAGGCGCTGCAACATCATAGAGGCTTCAATATTCGTCGTCGCCGGGGCTGGGCGGTTGCGGACCTGAAAGGATGACTTCGGTGCGGTCCGCGTTTTTTACCCGGCCGCGAAAAGTGTAGCCCTCCGGCCGGACCTCGATTTTCAGCGATTGTCTTTCAAACACTTCCTTTAAGACCCCGATGATTTCTCCCTTGCTGCCGGAGAAATCCGCCAATTCGCGCAAGCTCGCCGAGTAAGCGCCATGCTCCTTATAATAGGCCTCCTTCAGAGCCGCCAGGGATTGGAGCGACATTTTAGCTCCGGCAACCATGCGCATCTGGTAATAATAGGGCGCGGCCAGGTAATACCAACTCCACAGCCCGGCCATCGCGGCTAAAACACAAGCGCCCAGAATGCCTGAAAGCAGATGGGCCGCGAATCCTTTGGTCCTTGTCTCCACCACCCGGCTTCCAGCCAGAATGTCGTGCCAAGCCCTATTTCCAGGACTCCGCAAGGCCCACAAAAAGCCCAGGCACAACGGCGAGCTTGGAATATATCCGAACGAACGCGCAAGGGCCTGGCTCAAGCGCAGAGGCGCCCCATCCCAATCACAAACCCTTAAGCCGAAAATTCTTTTTCCGATGGTCCTGCGCCCGCCGCTGGAAAAATAGGCGCCATAGAACGTGAACAAAGCCAAAAAGCCGGCGTAGCGGACCAGCGCGCTGTCGATGTCAAAAGCAATCTTGAAGAGAAAAGAGGCGATAAATAAACCGGAGTAGAAAAGGAGGAAAATAAATAGAAAGTCCAGAGCAAAAGCCGCCAAACGGTCAAAAAAATGGGCCGGGCTTTGAGGTTCCGGGACTTCCTCTTCGTCAATGAGGCGGACGCGGCTGTCCGAGTCGGAGGGGGTCATTCACTTTCTGAAGCCGAAACCAGCGCGCCGGCCGTCCCCGCCGCGGCTTGGTTGATCCCGACTTTCCAGAGCATCCGTCCCGCGAGCCCATTTTGCTTGCTTTTCCTGGCCAAAGCGCCCGCCGCCTGGGTCATGGCGCCGGCGGCTTCCTTGAGGTCGGGGATTTTGGCGGCATATCCAAGCAAGGGCTTCTTGATCCACGCGGGAATCAGACGGGTGGAGGGTTTCATAAGACTCAGGCCGAGGCTTCCCGCTGAAGCGAGGTCTCGCTTCTGAGCAAGATCTTTTAGGGAACTGGCCTGCCCCGAACGTTCAACGACATTTTTAAGCTGCGCTGTCTGGCGCGCGGTGCTCGACCGCATGAACCCCCTCGCCATCTGCATGCCGCCCCTGAAAACCGTGGTGGCCGCGCCTTTGACCCCCGCGACGAGCGCCGCCGAACCTTCCACTCCCGCCGCGACGCCAATCCCCGCCCCCACGGCGGCCCCGACCACCGCGCCGCCCGCCGCATATTTCATCGTTCGCTTGTCGGCTCGAGACAAGTCCCGAAGCCCGGATTTCTCCGCCTCCCAAAGGGCTTTGGCCTTGAGTTTCGCGGCTTTCAAATACTGGCCCCTCTCAGCGGCCTCTTCGGCCTGCATGAGGAAGTTGGAGCCGCGGTCGAGCGAAGCGCCGATTTTTTCTCCTTGAACGCGTTTGTGCTTGGACCACAATCCCTCCTGAGATGACCGCGAGGCGGCGCTCTTGTCGCCCCCCCCGCCGGGCAGCCGGGACACCTCGCCGGGCAGCCTCGCCAACTGCCTCCGCATATCGGCCGTGCCGCCGTCGGCCATAGGCCCCTTGCGCTGCGGACGCAGCCGTACGCCTCCGGAGGAGTCTCCTTCGAGCGCTCCGAGCCGCCCGGACCTGCCGCTCTGGCGCCCGTCGCGATAAGTCCCGCTGGCGTCGAACGCCCGCGCGGCGGCGCGCGCGTCTTTGAGCCGGCCGATCCTCTCCTGGTTTTGCCGGCCGACCTCCTGGGCCCTGTGTTTGAGCTCCTGCATCTTTTCCGGATGCTTTTGCCAATCTTGCGCCTGGGCTAAAAATTGGTAGTCCTTCTTTTCCCGGTGCTTCTGGGCCCACTGCATGGTTTGTGGAGATATCTCCCCCCGGTTGATCTCCGCCAAATACCGCGCCGCTCCCTCCCTTTTTTCCTGCAGCATCGCCGCCTTCTCCGGGCCCATCGCGATTTTCGCGATGCGGATGTCTCGCGCTTCGATCTCGAGCATCAGCTCGACGTCTTTGGCGGCGAGAAGGCGCTCTATCCGCTCCTCGGCCTGTTTGCGCCAAGGCGGGGCCTTCGCGGCCGCGTCCGCGGCGGCCTTCTGCTGCTCGGGACAAGCGACGCCTTTCCAAGCCGCCTCATCCGCCTGTCTTTCCATTTCCAAATAAAGCCACGCCCACCTGTCAAAACGCCCGTCCTGCCAAGCCACGCCCTGGCAAGCGCTCCCGGCGCCTCCTTGCGAAGCCGCCGCCGCGGCTTCCCCCCGGCCGCAAAACGATCCCAAGATCCAAACGACCAGAAGAATTCTCACTTTAGGGCCTGTCAAACAATAACTGAGTCAATGTGGCCGAGGGGATTTTGGCCCAGGGCAAGGCGCGAAGCGCGAGCATACTTGAAAAGTATGTGAGCAATGAGCAACGCCGCCATGGGGCGAAAGCCCCCCGGCCCCTTCGGGG
>JACQRQ010000062.1 GCA_016206405.1 Elusimicrobiota bacterium
ACCTAGGAGGGCGTGGGACTTCCGGTCCTTCGCGGGGCTTGGGATAATTTGCCTCCGGGCGCTTGACGGGGGAGGGACGAAGGCGCTATTCTTTCTTCGATGGGCGACCTGCTCTCTGTTTGCGATTCGCGCTTCCGCCGTTCGGTCGAGGACTTGAAGACCTTGGTGCGGATTCCAAGCGTCAGCTTCCCGGGCTTTGACGCGGGGGAGGTGCGGCGTTCCGCCACGGCCGTAGCAAGACTCCTTAAGGCGCGCGGCCTGCAAAACGTCCGAATCCTCACTCTGCCCGGGGCGCACCCCTATGTCTATGGCGAGCGGCTCGGCGTCAAGGACGCGCCTACACTCCTCCTTTACGCCCATCACGACGTCCAACCCCCGGGCCGCGCGGAACTATGGAAGTCTCCCGCCTTTGATCCGGCGGAGAGATCCGGCCGTCTCTGGGGCCGCGGGTCCGCGGACGACAAGGCGGGGGTGGTTGTCCACACCTCGGCGGTGTCGGCATGGATCGAAGCCGAGGGCCGCCTGCCGCTCAACGTGAAGTTGATCGTGGAAGGCGAGGAGGAAATCGGCTCGACCCACCTCGACGCTTTCTTGCGGAAATACAAGCGGCTTCTTCAGGCTGACGCGATGGTGTTGACCGACACTGGAAATTTTGACGCGGGCATTCCGAGCCTGACCACGACCCTGCGCGGCTCGGTGGGGGTCGACGTGACGGTGAGGACGTCGAACCATCCCCTGCATTCGGGAATGTGGGGCGGCCCCCTCCCCGACCCGGTGCAAGCGCTGGCGAAAATGATCGCCTCGTTGACGGACGAGTCGGGGCGAATCGCCGTCAAGGGGCTGGCGGACGGCATCCGGCCGATGAGCCGGGCCGAGGCGGCCAACCTGGGCTCCCTGCGCTGCACGGAGCGCGATTATCGCCGGCAGTCCGGCGTTTTGAGCGGCGTCGAGCTTATCGGCGGGAAGGCTCCGCCCATACTAAAAATGTGGCGGCTGCCCTCGATCGCGGTGAACGCCATCCAAGCCAGTTCCCGGAAGGACTGCGCCAATATCGTCAACGAATCGGCTTGGTGCCGGGTGGGCGCGCGCATCGTGCCCGGGCAAAACCCGCAGAGGACTTTGCGGCTGCTCAAGCGGCACCTGCTGCGAGCCGTTCCCTGGGGAGCGCGGGTCGAATTTTCAAAGGAGATCGCGGGTCCCGCCTGGTCCACCGACACGCGGCACCCCGCCTTCGCGGCCGCGCGGCGCGCCCTGGCGGCGGGGTACGGACGTGAAGCGGTTTTTATCGGCTGCGGCGGCTCCATCCCCTTCGTTGGCCCGTTTGCAAAGGCTCTGGGCGGGGCCCCGGCGCTCCTCATCGGAGTCGAAGATCCGCGCTCCAACCCCCACTCGGAAAACGAAAGCCTGCACCTCGGCGACTTTCGAAAGGCGATTCGCGGGGCGGCCCTTCTTTACCGCGAGCTCGCCGGCGTCAAGGGTCTATTGCGAAAAATAGGCATGCTGTTGGCCTTGACTCCGATGCTGGCCGCTCCGGTCCGGGCCGGAGGCCCGCTTTCAGCGGGCGCCATGGATGCGCCGACCCCCGGAGCGCAAATGCAAATCGCCGACATAGAGACCGCCGCGTATAGCCGGGGAAATGAGGAAGTTTACCGCGAAATTTTGGGCTGGCAAACTGAGGGAGTCGGGCTGGGCGAGATTTTCCAGCGGTTGTGCGCGCGGCGTCTTGGCTCCTCGCCCAATGCCGATGACGCGCTCAAAGAAACGTTCGGCGGACTCGTGCTGTGGACGAAAAGAGGGGGGAAGCCGGTCTTTCAGGGGCGGCAGGATTTGGCCCTTCACTTCATCTACGGCGGCTGGCTGAGCGCGGTTTGGGGAGCGCCGATCGCCGAGGCCGTGGCCTACGACAAGGAACTCAAAGATTCTCAAACCAGGGGCAATGCCTTTGATTTAGACGACTTATCCGCGAGTATTTTTGGGGCGCGATGGGTCAGCCGGGCCCGCCAAAAGGATGCCGGGAGTTGGCTCGCGAAGTGGGCTTCGGGAGCCAGGAAGATCGAGAATCTGGAAGCTCTTCGTTTCGGCAAACTTTCCGCCGGGCGCTTGCCCGGCCGCGAGAATCTCAGCAAAGTTTCCGTTTGGGTGAAAAAGGCTCTCGACACTCAGGACCGTGTTGATCTCAGCGGGCTTTTGTCTCCGAACGGGAGAATAGACCCCGCCGCCATGCCGCTCTCCCTCGATAACGTCTCCGACCTGCAGCGCTTTTTTGACGGCGCGTCGCGCTAAAACCTCGCTTTTTTTCGCAGCTTCCGGGAACTTTCCTCCGGCCGGCGTGTCTAACGACGGGAAGGGGCTAAAGCCCCTAGTCGTGCGGTAAAATGTCAAGTCCATGAGAGAAACAAAAGACCTTCTCAAGCTGGCAAGAAAAACAGCGACTTGACTGCTTAAGTTTTGACGTCTGCTCTTTGACATCGAAGTCTAACTGGCCGCGGCGGACTGGAAGCGCCGGGCTGGATCGTAAAGCTGATTCTGCGAGAGCAACGCATGAATCAGCCGCACCAGCTTGCGGGCAGTTAGGACCAAGGCACGTTTATGCTTATGGGTTTTCACCTCCTGGTACTTCTTCTGATAGTAGGCACGATACTCCTCGTTGTGCACCCGCAACGAGTTGGCGGCCTCGACGAGGTAGTAGCGGAGGTAGCGATCCGCGGAACGGATCAGGCGTTTATCCTCCGCCTCGAACTCCCCGGATTGACTTCTCGGCCAGACCAGGCCCGCCATCTTGGCGAGGGCGTCATCCGACGGGAAACGTCGTATGTTGCCGATGGAGGCCGAGATGCCCGAGGCATAGACGGGACCGATGCCTGGGACCGAGAGCAAGGGATTCATGAAGCCCTTGCCCGCATCCGCGATGGCGGCGTCGATCTCTTTGATCGAAGCCTTCAGCGCCTGCATGTTGCGCAGGATGCTGGCCAAGATGAGCTGGACGGACTTGCCCAGCTCGGGACGGATGCGGTAGGACTCTCGGGCCGCCTGTTGAACGGCTTCGGCCAGGGCCTTGGGATCCGGGGAACGATTTTTACCGGCCTTCGCGATGAAGAGCGCAAGCTCGTCGAGCGACATGCCAATGAGTTCGTCGGGCGTGAACTCGGTGAGAACGGATTTGGCGGTAGCACCCAGCTGCATGGGTTTGTTCTGGACCCAGCCTGGGAACTTGAGGAACAGATGTGAGACGAAGTACTGCGTTTCGCGCTGGAGGGTTCGCACGACGTGGTAGCGGTAGCGAACCAGGCGCTTGAGCGGGAGGTAGGGAGCTTGACCCTCGTAAGGTTCGGGCAGCCGGCCGAAGCGGAGAAATTCCGCGATCACTTCGGCGTCGACCAGGTCGGTTTTGTCCTTCTCGGGGAAAGCCCCTTTGAAGTCATGCACACGCTTGGCGTTGATCATGTAGACCAACGGCCGCCAGTGCCCAAGTTCGAGCGTGGCGGTGAAATACTCCGCCAGATGGAAGCCGTAGTGGCTGGTGGCTTCCATCCCGATGCGAACGTGCTCGAAGCCTCCGGCCTTAAGCAAGGCCAGGAGACGTTGTTCGAGCTCTTGGGCGCCGGGCAGCGTATTGGGGACCTCGAAGGGTTTTCCCAGACGGACACCGGACTGATCGACGAAGGTCACCGCGGCTTTGCGAAGGCTGACGTCGATTCCAACATTGATGATTTTGGACATGGTATTCACCCCCTGTGGGGCTTTCAGATTGAGGACACCGGGATTCCGAGGGAGGTCTTCGCCATGCAACCTCGTATGGCTATGAGCAGTCGAGTGGCGCAGCCTGGGTGCACCGCGACCAGTCGTCGCGGAAGGTGCGGCTCGCTGCAGCGTGCGCGTCAGCATGTTAAGCGAAGCTCCCAAGGTCGCAGACTTGGTGAAGCGGTCATGCCGCTAGGAGGAACTGCGGTGTCCTCCCAATGCCCTCGAAGCCTTGAAGGACATTGTACGGAATCCCGGGTCCAAGATCGAACGTCAATGGAGTTATCCACTTTATCCACAGTCATTCACAGAAAAAGAAAAGAAGCAAAAGAAAAAGAGGAACGGCCGACGATTCTCCTTCGAGAGAGTCAAACGGCTACAACGACATAGTATACGAGGGAGGAATGTCATGAGAACGCTGATGGTGCGGGTGATATTGTGCGCGGCGCTGGTCGTTGGGATATGGCGCGCTTGGGCTGAGGAGGACTCGGGACCGGTGCGGGAACTGCCGGCAGGAACTGAAATGGCGGACGGAACGGTAGCGGGGGAGGTGCAGGCGCTCAACTATTTCAAGACCAAGGAGCCCGAACTATACAAAAAGCTCCGCGACTTGGAGCCGGAAACGATGCGGCGGATATATGGGAAATACTTCATGTGGTTCCAGCGCGTAGGCAACTATCGGAAACAACAAAAGCGTGAGATGATTCGGCAGATCAAGGATGATTTGCAGATTCATGACTTGTACGACGAACTTCGCAAGACACAGAATGCCGCCGCCAAGGCAGAACTGAAAGCCAAAATGAAGAAAAGCGTGGAGGACCTATTCGACTCGGACCTATGGCTTTTGGAATATCAGTTGGAAGGACAGAAGCAGAGTCTAGATGAGATCAAACGGGAAGTCGAACAAATGGCCCAGCGCATCTCAGAACGCCGTAAAAGTAAGACCGAGGTTATAGAGCGCCGGATGAAGGAACTGACCAAGCAGGACTAGCGTCGAGGCCAGACGCCGCCAGGGACATCGTGGACAACGACGACGAACTTATCTCATGTTGCTGCGCAGATTCGGCGGCATTCCGCGAATTGGTCGAGCGCTATCAGAGGAGAATTTACAGCTTTTTGATCCACTTGGTCGGACGGCAAGCAGCCGAAGACTTGTTCCAGGAGGTTTGGGTGAGGGTCTTTAAGAACGCCGCGACTTATGAGCCATGCGGAAAAGCCGCAAGCTGGCTATTTAAGATAGCCAACAATCTGGCATTAGATTACCTGAGCAAGCAGCGGCGCGTGGGGAATCTCGTTGATATTGATGAGGCCGCATTATGGTTGAGCGACTCGGCGCCCGGTCCGC
>JACQRQ010000057.1 GCA_016206405.1 Elusimicrobiota bacterium
GCTCGCGCCTCCGGCGCAACCGGGTCCCCGGATCTCTGCGCAGGCGGACGCCGCGCCCGCCCCCGACAAACCCCTGCCGGCGCCCCAAGCCTCTCCCTCCGTCCTCAAACCGGCCAAAGCCGTGACGGCCAATGAGGCGGAAATTCCTCTTCCAAAAAAGACCCGTTTTTTCCGGGAACTTAAAGCCAAGGAGGACTTTAACCCGGTGATGAGCGCCTCACGAAAAACCTCCGCTCCGCCGCCGCCTCCCGCGCAGGGGGCCTCCGCAAGCGCCTCCGGGCTGGGATTGGAAGCCGTCGCCGCAAACCTTCCAAATTTTCCCTTTCCATGGTACCTGGCGCGCGTGCGCTCCAATCTCTTCACCCAGTGGGCGCAAAAGAATCAAAACCTTCCCCTGGAATGCCTGATCTCCTTCGTGATCGGGCGCGACGGCAGCATCTCCCGCGTCAAGGTCAAGCGTTCCTCCGGCAACCGCTACTTCGACTACGACGCCGTGAGTTCCGTGGAGCAGTCGGCCCCTTTTCCTCCGCTGCCCGAGGCGCTGCCGGACCCGGACCTGCGGGTGCACGTCAACTTCAAAGCCCTGTCCCGCTCCTCGTCTTGATCATGCCGCCGTCCAAGGCCTCGTCCATCGCGGCTCTCGCTCTGGGCTTTCTCTTATTGGACGCGCCGCCGGCGCGGAGCGGAGATCCCGCCGGCCTGCCGGAAAATTTCGAGCTTCTCGGAAATTCCAAATCCACAAAAGAGCAGGTTTTTTTGTGGAAGCCCCTGACGTTTAAAAAAATCCCGAAACGCACGCGCTATGCATTCGGCGAAACCGCCGCCGGCCCCGTGGTGCGGGCGGAGAGCGAAAGCTCGGCCGGAGGGCTTTACCGGAAAATAGACGCCGATCCCCGCGAATTTCCCGTGCTGCGCTGGAAATGGCGGGTTGAGAAGCCGCTTGAAATCGAGGATGAGAAGTCCAAAGAGGGGGACGATTTTATCGCCAGAATCTACGTGACCTTCAGGTACGATCCCAACGACGCCGGCCTGGCCACGCGCTTTAAATACGGCTTGATTAAAAGGCTTTACGGCGAGTACCCTCCGGAGGCGGCCATCAACTATGTTTGGGCGAGCCGCGAGCCCAAGGAAAGCCGCTGGGAAAACCCGTACGCTTCCCAGGCAATGATGCTCGCCGTCCAGTCCGGGGCCGAAAACGCGGACCGATGGGTTTCGGAGGAAAGAAACGTCTACGACGACTACCGGAATCTCTTCGGCAAGGAGCCTCCGCCCATTTCCGGAGTCGCCGTCATGACCGACACCGACAACACGGGCCAGACAGGCCGGGCCTGGTACGCGCAGATCGGGCTCTTCAAGCCCGGCTCCCCCGCGGAGAGCGATGAGTAAAACGACCGATCCAAGAGAGATCAAAAACATCCAGGATAAAGAGTTGGAGATCACCTGGGAGGACGGCCACGTCAGCCGCTACAGCTTTCAATACCTGCGCCAGCGCTGCGCCTGCGCCCTCTGCCAGCACGAGTGGACGGGGGAAAAACTGCTCGACGCCGCGCAGGTTCCCCAAGATCTTCAGATCCAGGAGGCCGCGCCGGTGGGAAATTACGCGCTTCATTTCCGCTTTTCCGACGGCCACGCCACCGGCATTTATCCCTTCGAGAAACTCCGGGAACTGTGCCCTTGCGGCCCCTGTTCCAATCCGGCCGGCCATGCGCGGTAGGCCTGGCATTTCCCGCCGCTCCCAAAAATCCATCGCCTTCCGGGGTAGGCCCATGGGCCCATCCAAGCCTGGGCACTTTGCCGCCGGGGGCGTGGGCCCAAAGCCTCATGCGCTCCGGCGCTCGTTGTAATATGATAGTCCGAAGGGCTAGTCCCGCTCTATGGTGGATATTTCGCTAAACAAACTCAACCGGCTGGGCCAGACTTTGCGCAGGCTCAACGTCTTGACGGAGGAGAACCTCCAGCGGGTGCTCGACGAGCAAAAGATCACCCGCAAGCCGCTGACGGCCATTTTGCTGGAGCGCGGCTACGCGACCGAAGAGCTTTTGGCCAAGGTGCTGGGGGCCCAATCGAAAATCCCTTTTACCGACGACCCCGCCGCTTTGGCGCGGCCCGAGGCCGTCAAGCTTCTGCCTGAATCCCTGGCAAGAAAAGCCCTGGCCATTCCTCTCTATCCCTCTGAAAAAGGGTTGGCGGTGGCCATGGCCGACCCCTTCAATCTGGTCCATATCGACGACATCAGCTACGCCGCGAATTGCCGCATCCTGCCCGTGATCGCCCCCAAAGGCAAGATTCTGGCGGCGATAGCGAAGCACTACGGAAGCGTGGACACCCTCTCCGAACTCATTGAAGGCATCGAAATGGACCACGTCGAGGTGGTCGGACGGGAAGCCACCGTCGATTTGGAAAAAATTCTAGAAAATGATATCGACGCCCCGGTGGTCAAATTGGTCAATTTGCTCGTGCTTGAGGCGGTCCGCCAGCATGCCAGCGACGTCCACCTGGACCCTACGCCCGATTATATGCGGGTTCGCTTCCGGGTTGACGGCGTTCTGAGGGATTTCATGTCCCCGCCGAAGCGGATGCACGCGGCCGTCTGCTCCCGCATCAAAGTCATCGCGAATTTAAATATCGCCGAGCGCCGCGCGCCCCAGGACGGCCGGGCGCTCATCCGCACCCGCGACGGGCGCGAGGTGGACCTGCGCGTCAACATCGTCCCCACCATTTACGGCGAAAAAATAGGCATCCGGCTTTTGGAACAAGACGCCTCCAGGCTCAACATCCGCAAACTGGGCATGGACGAGGCCACGCTTTCGCGCTATATGGAGCTGATCCACCGCCCCAGCGGCATGGTCCTGGTCGTGGGCCCCACCGGCAGCGGAAAAACGACCGCGCTTTATTCGGCGTTAAAGGAACTCAACGACACCCACCGCCATATCATCACCATTGAGGACCCGGTCGAGTACCGGCTGGAAAACATCAATCAGATTCAAGTCAACGCCAGGGCGGGACTCAGCTTCGCCCAGGGCCTTCGCTCCATCCTGCGCCAGGACCCCAACGTGATTTAGGAGGGGGAAATCCGCGACAGCGAAACGGCGGAGGTGGCCGTAGAGGCGGCGCTGACGGGGCACCTGGTCCTGAGCACTGCCCACAGCACGGATGCCGCGCACACCATCGCCCGGTTGATCACTTTGGGAGTCAACGCCCACCTGGCCGCCTCGGCCTTGTCGGGCATCGTCTCGGCGCGTCTCATCCGCCGCCTGTGCGAACGCTGCCGCCGGCCCTACGAGGCGGGCGCCGACGTCGTCAAGCAGCTCGGAACGCCGGTGACCGGGCATCTTTATGAGGTGGTGGGCTGCGACCATTGCCGCCAGACCGGCTATTTGGGACGCATCGGAATATTTGAGCTGGCGACGCTGGACCCGTCTTTGCAGGAAATTATCCAATCCGACGCTTCCGTTCCCCAAATTCAAACCGCTTTGTCCAAGATGGACATCCAGACGCTGTGGAAAGACGGCCTTTCAAAGGTGCTCGCGGGCGAGACCACCGTGGACGAGTTGATGCGCGTCACCCGCGACGGCTGAGCGGCGGGGAGCGCGGGAGAGAAGAATGACACGATTTGAAATTTGTGAGCGGCGGCCGGCGGCCGCCCTCGCCGTTTTTCTGCTGGCCTGCTCCTTGGGCGCGGGCGCCCTTCGCGCCGCAGATCCCGAACAGGAGTCCCATGCTGCGAGCCTGTTTTTCGACGGAGCTTCGGCGCTGGGCGCAGGCGAGGCTCCCGCCGTCCGCGCGGCCGCACAAGACCTGACGCTGGCCAAAGCCGTTGAAGCCTCCTCCATGAAGCAGGACTCTCAATCCGGCAAACAAGAGACTCCGTCCGCGCCCGCTCCCCAAAGAAAGGGCTTTTTCACGGTCTGGCACGACACGTGGGATGACGACATGGAAGAGTTCGACCGCTGGAGCGATCCCGTCATGGAAGTGCTAGATGAGCCCATCCGCAAAGCCTACGTCCCCTTGATGACGGCCGGCGGCGCCGCGGCCGCGCCTTTCATCGTCGGGGCCTCCGGCGCGCTTCCCCTGTTTCTGGCCGTGGGCGCGGGCGTCCTATGCGGCTTCGCCGCCGCCTTCGTCCTCCCGTTCGTCCTCAAATACGCGGCGCTGTGGGTCGGTTGGTTCGCCGGATTGTTCCATGGCGGCGCCAAGGCCGTCGCCTCACGTTTTGAGAAGCCCACACGCAAGCCCAAAATCCCCATCGTCGTCATGTGATCAAAGACGTGCCCGCTTCAACGAGGAGCAAGGGCACACGGCCCTGGTGCGCAAGCTGGGACTCCACAAGGGAGCCGCCATCGCCGTGACCCTCAACGAGCGCCTGGATTATTTCGGGCAAAGCATCAACATCGCCGCGCGGGTTCAGAATCTGGCGGCTGCCGAAGAAATTTACTTCACCCGCAGCATCCATGATTACCCCGGAGTGCGGGAGCTTCTCAAAGATTTGGCCGTGAGCCCCGGAACGGCCCAACTCACAGGTCTCCAGCAGGAGATTGAAGTCTACAAGGTCGCGGGCGCGCCTTCCCTCGCGGCGCCCGCCCGCTGAATTTTCCCGCCCCGCCAATAAAATAACAGCCCGAAGCCGGCCGCGGCCTCTGTGCCCGCGCAGTCGGTTGAGGTTCAAGCCGACCCCGGAAAATCAGTTATTTCGGTCCGGCTTCGGCGTAGGCGCCGAGGATTTGGACTTCGTCGGCGATGTCGCCGAGTTGGTAGCGTTTGACGACGGAACGATCTTCTCCGGAGCCCCAGCTCAAAGACACGGCGGCGGTCCCGGCATCGTCTCCAAAAAACTTTTTTACGAAATCCTTCGAGCGGGCGTCCTTCTCCGGCTGTTTGAGCCAAAGCACCCGCCATTCCGCCGGGTTCCAATTTCCCGCGACCTGAGCGGCCCGCTCGGCCAGATCTTCCGCCGCTTTCTCTTTCCCGGCGACGGCGCGCATCACCAAAAATGTGGTCTTCGGCTCATCCAACGCGTCCAGGCTGGTTTTTAGGTAGGCGGCCGAGCCTGCGTCTGCCCCGTATGCGGCGGCGAGCTTTTTGACCGCGGCCGCGACCTTCTCCACGGCGACGCCGTAGGCGTCGATGACGGCGCGCGAATTGTCCATCAACGGCTTGTAGGTCGATTCGAAGTTGGGCACCTCCACGTCTCCCGACATGCCGGAGATCTGCTGCACGAAGCGCGCGTGGGTTTCCTGAAGGCGAATCGTGTCGTCGATCAATTGCAGGGCCTGGATGTTAAGCCCCAAGGCCAAGCCTTCGAAAGCTGCCCGCTCTTTGTCGCCGTAGGCCGGCTCTTTGGATTGCGCGATGAGCTCATCCAGGACGGTCTTCGCGTATTGGCTGGAATTTCCAAGCGCCTCCACGGCTTTGCCGTGGTAGCCGAACAGGTCCTTGGCGTGATAGGCCACGACCGGAATGAAAGTGTATTCGCGGCTGAAGCAGGTGCCGTCGGGACCCGGCCATCTGCACGTGGGCCCGGGAGCCCGCTTGTAGGTGACGAAACCGATGGGGCGGGCGGCCGTCTCCTGCAGGGAAGCGAGTTGAATCTGCGTCTGCAGCAGCCCCAGCTTGTTGATCGCTTGGCGCAAGCGCGACCCGTTGGTGGCCTCGGCCAGGATCGCTTGGCCCCCGGCTTCCAGCGACGCCGCAAAATCGGCGTCCGAGATCGGCGTTTGGGCGCGCAGCGGGACCGCCGCCGCCAAAATTAGGATGCTAAGAATTTTTTTCAACGCGCTGGATATAATCATGCAAGTTCTCCCTTCTTCACCGGAAATAGCTGCGCCTGAAATCCTATTTTACCGAAACCGCCGCCGCGGCGGCATGAGCCCTTTGGCCCGAAAAAGGGGGGTCTTTGGTCCTAGCGCGGTCTGGGCCTTCCGCGCGCCGCCTCTTGGCCGCGAAATGGCCGTCGGCTTGCCGCTGCGGCGCATTTCAAGTATAGTAATGTGCGCTATGGCTCCCAAAAGTCTCACTCCCGAGGAAGCGCTTCAACGCCGCTGGGGCTACAGCGCTTTTAAGCCGCTGCAGCGGAAGGCAGTGGAAGCGGCTCTTTCCGGACGCGATTGCCTGGTCGTGCTTCCGACGGGAGGGGGAAAAAGCCTCTGCTACCAGCTCCCGGCCGCCATGGGGCGGGGGCTCGTCCTGGTCGTCTCTCCGCTCATCGCCCTGATGGACGACCAGGTGGCCGCGGCGCGCGAGGCGGGCGTGGCGGCCGACTCCCTGCATTCAAACCTTGAATCCGGCCGGCGCGGCGAGGCCTACCGGCGGCTTGCGGCCGGCAAAACCGAAATCCTTTACGTGAGCCCGGAACGCCTCCTCATGGGAGACCTGCTGGAGGACCTCGCGCCCAGGCTCGTGTTGGCTGCCGTCGACGAAGCGCACTGCGTGTCGCATTGGGGGCATGAGTTCAGGCCCGAGTACCGCCGCTTGGCCGAAATTTTGGAGCGGGTTCCCAAGGCGGCGCGCATGGCCTTGACCGCGACGGCGACGCCCGCCGTTCAAGAGGACGTCTGCGCCCAACTCGCCCTGCGCGATCCCGCGCGCTTCATAGGCCACCCCGACCGGGCGAACCTCATCTACCGCGCTTTTCCGCGCCGCGATCAGTTGAGCCAAGTTCTCAGCGTTCTGCGCCGCCACCCGGGAGAGGGGGGCATCGTTTATGCCCAAACGCGCAAAGACGTGGAACGCTTGGCGGGCGCCATCGCGGCGGAGGGGATTTCTTGCGCGCCCTACCACGCGGGCCTGCCGGCGGAAGATAGGCGGCGCGCCCAGGACGATTTCGTGAACGAGCGCCTCGACGTGGTGGCCGCCACCATCGCTTTCGGCATGGGCATCGACCGCTCCAACGTTCGCTGCGTCCTGCACGCCAACACGCCGCGCTCGGTGGAGCACTATCAGCAGGAATCGGGACGCGCCGGCCGCGACGGCCTGCCGGCGGAGTGCGTGCTTCTTTTTGCGGCCTCGGATCTCGCCGCGCACCGCGGCCTGGCGCTCAAAGACGGACCCCTCGCGCCCGAGCGCCAGCGCGCCCTGGAGCGGCAACTGCGCGATATCGGCCGCTACGGCGTGGCCCCCGTGTGCCGGCACCGCCTCCTGGCGGAACACTTCGGCGCGGCCTATCCGCCGGACGGAAAGGAGCATCAGGAGGGCGGCTGCCAGGCCTGCGACGTCTGCCTGGGCGAGACCAAAAGCCTCCCCGCCGAGGAGGCCATGCTCACGGCCAAAAAAGTTTTGAGCGGAGCGTGGCGCGCGGAGGGCCGCTTCGGGACGGGCTACGTCGTCAATCTGCTCTTGGGCCGCGCCGATGAGCGCATGCGCCGCGGCGGACACGACGCTCTCCAAGTCTTCGGCATCCTGAAGGAATCCGGCGAGGCGGCGGTGCGCTCGTGGATAGACCAGCTCATCGTGCAGGGTTTTCTGGAAGTGGCGGAAGAAAGGGAATACCCGCTGCTGCGCATCACCGAGACGGGAAAGACGCTTTGCCGGAACGAGGGAAGCGTGCGGCTGGGCGTGCCGGCGCCCCCGGCGGCGCGCGCGAAAAGGAAACCCAAAGCCCTGAGGGCCGTTTCCGCCGGTGTGCCCGTGGACGAGGACCTTTTCGATCGGCTGCGCCGGCTGCGGCGCCTCATCGCCGACAAAACGGGCGTCCCGCCGTACGTGGTCTTCCACGACAGCGCCCTGGTCGAGATGGCCGCGCTAAAACCCCTGACTCTCGACGCCCTGCGCCAGGTCAAGGGAGTGGGCGAGAGAAAACTGGAGCGCTACGGCGCCGCCTTCCTGGATGTGATCGCCGGCACGCCCCCGGAATCCGCCGCCACGACGCTAAAAAATTGAGGGGGAAAATTCGATGAAAACAGCGCAGGAAGCGCGCCACATCAGCGTCTTCGTCAAGCGTCCGCCCGCTGAGGTGTACGATTTCGCCTCAAACCCGGAGAACTTGCCGAAATGGGCGACGGGTCTGGGAAGGTCGATCCATAATGTGGACGGCGAATGGATCGCGGATGCTCCTTTCGGAAAGGTGAAAATAATTTTCGCGGAAAAGAACGAGTTCGGAGTCCTGGATCATGACGTCGTGCTGGAGTCGGGAGCGAAGTTTCACAATCCCATGCGGGTCGTCCCCAACGGCGGCGGCAGCGAGGTCGTTTTTACGCTCCTTCGCCAGCCGGAGACGTCGGATGAAAAATTTACGAAAGACGCCAAATGGGTGGAAAAGGACTTGAAAATTCTGAAAGCTCTCCTGGAGCGATGATCGCGGAATATGAAAGTTGATCCTGCAGCCTCGCAGAAGACGAAAGCGCAGCCTCCCGGCGTTGAGAGGCCTCCTGAAACTACTGCGCCTCGAAAACGCAGCGCCCGCCTCAGCCTAACGGGAGATCAAGAGCGGGCTCGGGAGGCGATTTTCGCTTGGCGGCGCCAACACCCAAAGCAGGTCCTGACTTTGGGAGGCTACGCCGGCACCGGCAAAACCACCGTCATCGCCGAAACCATAAAGAGCTTGGCGGAAAGACCGCATATCGCTTTCTGCTGTTATACGGGCAAAGCATCGGATGTGTTGAGAGAGAAACTTCTGCAAGCCGGCGCGTTAAACGCCGGGGACTACTGCGGAACCATCCATGGATTGATTTACGAGAAAGTCGGCGAGGATGCAAATGCCTCCGGCAGGGCTGAAATCCTGTGGAGAAAAAAGGAGACCATCAAGACGGATTTTCTGGTAGTGGATGAGGCTTCCATGGTTTCAAGAGATATTTGGGACGATCTCTGCTCCTACGGCGTCCCCATTCTCGCCGTCGGCGATCACGGACAACTGCCTCCTGTCGGCGATAAATATAATTTGATGGAGCGCCCCGATGTCCGCCTTGAGACCATCCATCGACAGGCGCAAGCGAGTCCCATCGTCAAGCTCTCCCTTCTCGCCCGGCAGGAGGGGCGCATTCCGCCGGGAGAGTATGGGCCATCCGCCGTCAAAACCAACGACCGGCAAGCGCCGTGGCGCATAAAATCCCTCGGCAAGGCCATGTTTCTGTGCGGGCGAAACAAAACGCGCGTTGATCTGAACGCTCAGATCCGGGAGCGGCTCAAAATCCAATCTTCCGAACCGATCGCCCGCGACCGGGTCATCTGCCTGAGAAACGCAAGGCGCTTCAAGGTTTTCAACGGAATGTTGGGGGCCCTTAAATCCGTTCAAGTTCTGGGAGAGCGCCATTACCGCGCTCAAATAGAAATGGATTCGGATATTCTTTTCAAGGGCCGGATATGCCGCGCTCAATTCGGCGAGGAACGCACCCTGGAGTATGAAGAGGGCCAGGGCTGCCTCTTCGATTGGGGCTACGCCTTGACGGTGCACAAGGCGCAAGGCAGCGAAGCGCGGCAGGTCGTCCTTTTTGAAGAACGGTTTTTTCAGATGAGCGACGACGACTGGCGGCGTTGGCTCTACACCGGCGTCACCCGCGCGTCTGAGGATTTGATCATCATCGGAGATTAGATGGCGCGTTGGCGCTCAAAATGAAACTCGCGACGAAACGCCGTCTTTTGCGGCCGGTTTGCATGGCCGATCTCCCGCACTACTTCGAGCTCGATGCCGACCCCGAGGTCGCCGCGCCCATAGGGCTTTCGGGACCCGCATCGCTCGTTGGAGTTCGTAAATCAATCCGGCAAGCGATGAGGGACTGGAAGAAGCCGGGGATCAACAAGATGGCGTTCACGATCATGTCTCGCTCCGGCCGCGAGTGGCTGGGGGGGATCAATCTTCGCTGGCCGCATGGAGGCGTGGGGGAGTTGGGCTACGCCATCGCGCCGAGGCATCAGGGGAACGGGTATGCCGCGGAGGCCGTGAAAAAGGTGATTGACGTTGCCTTCCAAAGCTTCGGGGCGCATCGCGTCCAAGCGACCTGCTGGGTCAGGAACCGCCCCTCGGCGCGCGTGCTGCGCAAAGCCGGTCTAAGAAAAGAAGGGACTCTCCGCGGCTATCTAAGACAGGGCCGGAAAGTCCGGGACGAATTCATATTCGGCATCACCCGCGCGGACTGGAAAAAAAGCCGATTAAACTCTAAAAAGGGGTAAAACTAGGGGTAACAAGCGGGCAAGCTGCGGATCACGCCCATGTAAGATGTATTTTCATAAAGAAGCGGCCCAGAATCGGTTCACTTTCTACGGGTTGCGGCTTGGGACTAACGCGGCGGTCCCGAACCGATAATAAAGATCCAGGTGGAAATACACGTAGTCGTTTGGGCCTTCCTCGAAGA